>JBGPHB010000336.1:0-5790 GCA_041484155.1 Bryobacteraceae bacterium | reverse complement strand
CGTCATCTGACGGAATCACAGAAGCGGACGTATCTGATTGCCGACAATCAATCGGGTGTGTCCACCTGGGATGAACAGAAACTGCGGCTCACTTTGCAGGAACTGGAAAGGGAGCTCGTCGAGTTGGATGTCCTGGGTTTCCGTCCTCAAGAACTTGACCGGCTTCTGGCAGACTTACAACCCGAGGAACTCGTCGGAGACGTAGAGGCCATCCCGGAAACATCCAGGCTCGCCGTCACAGTACCTGGGGATCTCTGGATGGCGGGACGACACCGAGTGCTCTGTGGAAATGCCCTCTTGGAGGGCAGCCCGAAGCGGGTGTTAGGAGGTCACGCTGCCGACATGGCGTTTATGGATCCTCCCTATTCCGTGAACTATGCCCAGAAGAAAAGTGGCAGGAAAATCGCCAACGACAACCTGGGACCAGAATTCCAACAGTTTCTGGAACGAGCGTGTGCGCAGGTTTTGTCGTCCACCCAAGGCGCCGTGTACATCTGCATGTCGAGTTCGGAGTTGCACACACTGGTGCGGGCATTCAAAGACGCTGGAGGGCATTGGTCAGATTTCATCGTCTGGTATAAAGACCGCTTTACCCTAGGCCGAGCAGATCTGCAGCGCCAATACGAGATGATTCTTTACGGATGGAAGGAGGGCGGAGAACACTTTTTCTGCGGAGCCCGCGACGAATCTGATGTTTGGTGTGTGCCGAAGCCCAAAAGCAATCGGCTCCATCCGACGATGAAACCCGTGGCTCTGGTCGAACGGGCGATCCGCAATAGCAGCCGGCGCGGCGACCTGGTGTTGGACTTATTCGGGGGTGCCGGATCCGCCGTAATCGCATCGGAGAAAACGGGGCGGCGTTCCGCGGTCGTGGAGCTAGAGGCGAAATATGTGGATGTCATCGTACGACGTTGGCAGGACTACGCTCATCAAGAGGCGCGACTCGAGAGCGATGGACGGACGTTCGAGGAAGTAGCCAGAGGACGGCTGCTCGTGGCCGCGTAAAGGAGAACCCCATGAAAGGACGACCATTTGGACCGGGCAACAAGATGGGACGGGGGCGACCGCGCGGAAGCCGGAATAAAAGGACGGTGTTTATGGAACTCATGCAGGACCATGGCGAAGCGATGATCAAGCAATGCCAAGTGTTGGCGCTCAAAGGAGACCCGACTGCTCTGCGCCTATGTATGGAGCGCCTGTTGCTACCCTGCAAACCGTCCAACCATCCATTTCGAATGCCGCCGTTGAAGACCATGTCGGATATCGTGAAGGCCTTCCCGATCCTCGCGCGAGTGGTGGCGTCGGGGAAACTGAGCGCGCAGGATGGTGAATCGCTTTCGCGCATCTTCGAAAGCCATCGACGCGCGATCGAGTCGGAAGACTTTGAAAAACGGATGGTGGCCCTGGAACAGGGCGATGGGTCCGAGGAATGAGAAAGGACCTGCTCCGCCGGCTGGCGACACTGGAAGCGCGTTCCCCGCAGTCCGAAATCTGTGGAGTCTGTTGGTACACGACTATTCCGGCGGAGCGGCGCAGCAAGTTAGGAGAAAACGAAAAGATCGTTGAGGATTGGTATTTAGAGTCCGATGATCGTCTTGATTCGACCAGAGAGCGCGTCACGGCTGATCCGTCCGATGTCGGTCTTAATTACAAGCGCGACGGCGAGGGCTACACGGTTGACGTGTCCGATATTCAGAGAAACAGCATTCCGAGAGGGCGTTCTCGTATCTGTGGGGTCACTAGAAACTCCTGAGTCCGACAGAACCCGACCCCTTGGAGAGCCGGTTACTCAGCGATGTGATAGGAGCGCTCACCGCCTTCGGTCTTAGTGGATTCAATGGGAATCCCCCGCTTCTTCCTGAGTGTGCCGCTGAGAAAGCCGCGCACCGAGTGCGGTTGCCATCCGCTCGCTTTCGCGAGTTGCTTCAGCGTGACGCCGCCCGGTCGTTTCAGCAGGTCGAAGATTTTCTCGGTCTTGCTGCTGCGGGCCGTGGTGGCCTTCTTAGGTTGAGCAGCCGTTAGGGCCGGCTTGGGCTTGGGAGGCGCGACGTGAGCGCGTCGTTTTGCGACACGCGCCTGTGTAGGATTCTTGCCAGCCACTCTTGCCGGTGTGCCAGCCTTTGGTTTCTTGATTGTAGGGACCATTTTGAATCTCCTTTCGCGGCAATCGCCGCGGTCATGACATTCATCCCTCAATTCGGTCCTTCTTGCAAGTGAATGTTCGCCTGTGCAAACGGACGTTGGCGTGCACAGCCTAACGCAAGAGCCGATCGTGTTCACGACGGTCACTCAGAAATTGCTCAAACAATCCGCGTTGGCGCTGCCAGAGTGGCTCGCCGACGATCCTTCGCAGATGACGTTCGCTGATCGCCGGCTCCCCGACGGTCCGCGGCGGCAGCATCAGAATATACTCCTGAATCGAGGGTGCCAACGTCAGCAGATTCATGATCTGGTTGACGCGGGCCCGCGACACGCGACCGAGCCGAGCGAGATCGGCGTAGTCGCTCACCTCGCCTGATTGGACCAACGTCTCAAACCTGTGGGCGAGCGCTAGTTGACAGGCGATGCGTGGCGGACGACCGCTGGGCGTGTCTGTCGAAGCGACCATTCCGGTCATGGGCCCCCGCGCAGAGTGACCAGCCAAGGAGTAATCGATTTTCATTTGCGACTGATTTCCAGGGACACGGAGCCGTTTGCGCCGCCATAGGTAACTCGCTGGACAACCGCCCGAACGAGGTCGCCTGGATCGCCTTCTTCAAACCCCATCCAGTCTGCCTCGGAAACGCCCATCTGCTCCCGTGCGTCCTCGTCGCCCAACGCGGATCGAAGCTGCGTCACGACAGATTCTTCGATGACGCGGGCAGCAATCGACTTGGTAGGGCATGCGCTCCATCCTCTTTCCTGAGCCACGCGGCACACGTAGTATCGGTATCGCCGGTCGCCTTTCGACGTGTAGGTCGGTACCATCGGCTGATCGCAGCTTTGGCAAAACAAAAGTCCTCTTAAGATCGCGTTGTGTTTCGTCCGAACCATACCGCTTCGCCCGCGCCGAGCCGCGCGCAATTCCGCGTTGATGCTTTCCCACAGTCCCGGTTCGATAATCGCCGCTTGCTCGCCGGAGTACATGCCGCCCTTGTGCTCGACCTTGCCGATGTAGATGGCGTTGGTCAAGAATCGCAGCAACGTCGGCTTGTTAAATACACTGCCAAAATGGTGCGTTCCACGTTTCGTCGTCCACGCCTTGGTGGTCCACTGCCGCCGCTCCAGTTCGGCGATGACCATCGCGAGAGAGCGGTGCTCTTTGTAAAGCCTGAAGATTTCGCGAACTCTCCCGGCTTCTCCCTCGTTTACGATCAAACGGCCGCCGTGGGGATCCACGTCGTAGCCGAGTACCGGCATTCCTCCGACCCATTTCCCCTTGCGCCGCGCCGCCGACATCTTGTCGCGAGTACGCTCGCCAATGATCTCGCGTTCGAATTGCGCAAAGGACAGAAGAATGTTCAGCGTCAGGCGCCCCAGTGAGGTGGTCGTGTTAAATTGTTGCGTCACCGAAACAAAACTCACCAATTGCTGATCGAACACATCCATCAGGCGGGCGAAGTCGAGTAAGGACCGGCTCAGTCGATCGACCTTGTAGACCATGACACAGTCAACGCGATACGCTGCAATATCTTCGAGGAGACGCTTCAGCGCGGGACGGTCAATGTTTCCGCCGGTGAAGCCGCCATCGTCGTAGTGATGCGGTAGCACTGTCCAACCGAGGTGGCGCTGGCTCTGGATGTACGCCTCGGCCGCCTCGCGCTGTGCGTCGAGTGAATTAAACTCCTGATCCAGTCCCTCCTCGGTCGACTTCCTGGTGTAGACGGCGCATCGCACGGTATGCCGAGTCTCGCGTGCCTCAGCCATCACGCCGCTCCGTGAGTCCAAAGAAAAGGAGCCCATTCCAGCGGGTGCCGGTCACTTCGCGGGCGATGGCGCTCAGCGAGCGATACCGCTGAGATTGATATTCAAAGCCGCTGTCCAGAACCTTGACGACGATCCGGCGGTTTTCAAACTGGCGGGTGAGTAGCGTGCCGGGAGAGGGAAGCCTTCGGTCCCTTCCTGGTCCCGCCCGATCCAGGCGTCTGGCCGTGTCGCAGGGACCGGATTCTACGAAAAACCCGTCTGGGGCACGGATTCGAAGGTCCGCGTCATCTGCGATCTCCAAGGCCCGCTGGCGTGCGCGTTCACTCAGATCCCCTTCGACCCGGGCCTGCAGACGCCAGGCGATGCGACGAAACAGAAACTGTTTATTCGACGATCGGGATTCTTCCCCTAAAACCTGGCGATATTTGGTGCGCAAGGCGCCGACTGTCATTCGGCGCAAGTCCTCGATCTCGACAAGTACGGCTGCGTCCATTAGGTTCTCTCCTTTTGTGGGCTGTTAACCCAACACCATGGACGCTCCGTTTGGTCCGCAAAGCAAGCGCGAAGTGGCATGGCTACCACTTGACTTCTCGGTGGTCAACAACGTAAGCAACCGAGCGAGCGGAAACGCTCGACTACTGCAAGGTCGAGGTCGACACTACGCGCTGAGCTGGGTCCGCGCGGCGATGTTTCGGAATGTTGCTGTTGCTTGCTGAGGCGTTCATCGCAGTTCGAATCCGATGCCGGCACCCCGACGAACTGGGCCACTCTGTGGGTTTAACACGGCGGCAACGTCAGCAAGGCCGGGGTGCCGGTGATCGTGTCGATCAGGCAGCGCGAGATTGGCGGCAATGCGGAGGTTGTTCACCGCACCACCTCAAAATCCTGCGCTTTCAAATCGATGATCACTGTCTTGTGGCCCGTCCGATACCAGACCCGCCACCGGCCGTACACGTTCTTGGAATGCACGAAAAGCTGCAAACCCAAGAACTCTGCCAGGTCGTCGGCGCGCTCTTCTGCGTGACGGCAATTGGAAAACGGACCTTCGACCAGGTCGCCGTTGTCGACGCGTTTTATGAGATAGGGTGGCTTAACGTTTCGCGCCACATCTCAGTTTCGTTCCTCCGCGTCACAAACTACGGCGATAGAGTCGAACGGCCCGATGCTCCTTCCACAGTGACCTGCAGGCAGGTAGGACTCGAACCTACAACCCTTCGGTTAACAGCCCGGAGCGTTCTGGCAAGGGGTGACCGCAAAGCGTTGCTTTCGCCAAAAAGGAAATTGGGACAGACGGACGGAATCGACCTCTTGTTTTCTCAGCCGAACGGTGCGTTCATGGAGTTGCGGTTCACGGACAAAGGAAGGACAGGGACCCAGACATGGAAGAGTTGCGCAACATCGCCAGCCCTAACTCGAATATGCAGTTTGTGTTCCTACCATCATCCAGGCTGAGGAGCCAAACTTCTGCCCTCCACGTTTCAGCCTGCCCAGTGGTTAACGCCAGCACCCCACGTGTAGGTCTATTTGTTCGAACAACTTCACGTCTCCGGGGTCTCTCAGTTTCGAGCCGGTTCCACTTGGCGCGCCAACCGCGCGCAACTTCCAGGCGCGAGCGGATTTTGGCGGAAGCCTAGCGAACAATGCCTGACCTTCCGCAGGTGATAAGCGGAGACGCTATTATATGAGGCACCATGCCGACGGAAAGGACCATTGGCGACAGCCCGAGGATTCCCTTCCGGCGGGGACACTCATCGGGGCATATCGCGTGGAGGTTCCGCTGGGCGAGGGCGGAATGGGGACGGTGTATCGGGCGACCGATACGAAGCTGAACCGGCCGGTAGCGATTAAGCTGCTGTCGGATGAGTTCGCAGATGTGGCCGCGCG
>JBGPHB010000335.1:0-5802 GCA_041484155.1 Bryobacteraceae bacterium | reverse complement strand
CGTCAGCCCGCTCCCTCACGGTCGCGGTTCAGGGGCTGATTGGCAGAGTGCGGCACCGAACCGCGACCGTAAGGGAGCGGGCTGACGCACCGATATTACTTGGCGCCAGGCGCGGGCGGAGCGATGGTGCCGTAATCCCAGTGCTCGTCGGCCTTGCCGTCCTGCATGCGCCACATATCGAACCATGTAGTGGTGTACTTGGAGCCGGGCTTGCGGGGGTTGTCGAATTCGCGAACCCAGGCCACGATCACCAGGTCGCCCTCGGCGGTCACCGAAACGATATGGCTCTTCCAGCTCTTGCTGTCGGGAATGGCGGTCTTCGGACGGCTGGGGTTGTTGCCGAAGAATTTCATGACGCCGTCGAGTCCGGAGGCGACGTTGGGATTGTGCTGGATGTAGCGCTGCGAAAGATACTTCGGCGCATCCTCCCAATGATTGGCTTCGAGCAGGTCGCGCATGATGTGCAGCGCCACCTGCTTGTTGGCGTTGAGTTTCTTGTCCTGGCTGGTGAAGAGGGATTCCGGGTCGGGACTCCAGGTGACCGGTACCTGTGCAAACACGGGAGCGCAGATCAACGACAAGACGATTAGGGGTCGAATCATCATCCTAAAATATCACGCTCATGGACCAGACGGCGGGAATGCGATTCCCTCGGCATCCAGGCGCGCTTTCACTCTCCGGTTCAGCTCTTGGCCGACGATTCCCTGCTTCGAAGGCAGCGTCTTGATCCGGGCCTTGACCGTGGCGCCGCGCGCGGCCAGGCGATTGACGCCGATCCCCTCTATAGGCGACAGAATCATCGCGCGGAAATGATCGTCCGCCGCCAGCTCCGTGCCGACGGTTTCCAGAATCGCGAGCGCCCGGTCGGTGTCGGCGCCATACGCCAGGGTCGCCTCGAAAACGTAGTAAGAATACTCGCGTGTAAAATTCGACAGGGCGGTGACGGATCCGTTGGGAATGACGTGCACCGCTCCATTCTCGCCTCTCAGCAGAGTGGTGCGGAAATTGATCTCCTCCACGCTGCCGGAAAACCCATTGATGGTAACCGAGTCGCCGATGCGAAGCTGGTCCTCCAGCAACAGGAATAGGCCGCCCAGCAAATCCTTGATGACGTTTTGCGCTCCCAGTCCCAACGCCAGCCCCGCCACGCCCAGACCGGCGAGCAGGGGCTCGATGTGGAAATTCAGCTCCGTCATCGCGGTCACCGACGCGACCAGCCAGATGGCGAAGCTGGTGAGCTTGGTGAGCGTCGCTACCAGGGTGGTGGCGCGTTTTTCCGCTTCCGTCCCCGAGCTGTTGCCGCGGCGTTCCATCAGGTGGATCATATAGACGCGCAATCGCCCCACCACCCGCCGCGACAATCTGGTCAGCAACCACGCGGCGGCCAAAAGGGCCACCACATGGATGCCCCGCACCACCCAGGGCGTCATCCAATCCGTCAAAACCTGCATCCATCCTATGATGCGATAAACTAAGGGCGTGGCGGACAAAACGACTGAAACACCTCCGGTAACCAAGTGGGTTCCCGCAGTGGCGCTGGCCTGGCTGATTCCGGGCGGCGGGCATTTCCTGCTCAAGCGGCCGGTTCGCGGCGGGTTGCTGGCGGCGAGCGTGGCGGCAACCTTCCTGCTGGGCCTGATGATGCGCGGTGCGCTGTTCCAACCGCAGACTGGCGACCTGCTCACCACGGTGATCTATTGCGGTGGATTTTTCGGCAACCTGATGTCGGGGATTCTGTATATCTTCACCGCGTGGTTCGGGTATTCGCAGCCGGACGTCGCCGGGCACGTGCACGACTATGGCACGAAATTCCTGGTGGCAGCCGGGCTTCTGAACGTGCTGGCCATGGTGGACGTGTTCGAGATCGCCACAGGGAAAAAAGACTAATGCCGAAGATGAATCTGTCCCACTTTGAAGCTTCCCTGCTGTTCGCGTTCTTCACGTCCATCGTGCTGGGCATCATCACCAAACGCACCGATCAGGAACGCATCCGCTATGCCATCTATTGCTTTGTGTGTTTCGTTGGCGCGGTGTTCGGATTGAGCTGGCTGATGTATCTCGGACACGGGTAGCGTTCCCAGCCTACGTGCTCCAGCGCCGGTGGAAACGCCTCCGGGAGCAGGATTTCGGCCAGAATTTGCAGCGACTCGACCACCCGAGGCCCCGGCCGGTTCATATACTGGTTCCCATCGGCAAGATAGACCTGCCCCTCGCGCACGGCGCGTAGCGTCACCCATTCCGCCCGTTGAGTCAGCCAGTGCATTTCAGCGCGCGTGCGCTCGAGATCGTAACCGCAGGGCATGCAAACGATCGCGTCGGGATCGGATGCAACCAGCTCTTCCCATCGCATCCACGGCGAGTGTTGGCCCGCCCGGCCAAACAGGTTCTCGGCGCCTAGTAGTTCGAGCATCTCCGGCACCCAGTTGCCGGCGGCCATCAGCGGTTCCAGCCATTCGATCGCAGCCACGCGCGGCTGGCGCCCGGTGGCCCGGCCTTTCTCGCCGATCTCCCGCATCCGTGTGTCGATCGAATCGGCCAGACGCAGACCCCGCTCTTCCACGCCGCAGGCGCCGGCCAGGCGCAGGATGTCGCTGAAAACATCCGCGAGCGAGTTCGGCTCCAACGCCACGACCTGAGGACGCGTGGGGAACCGGATACTCAACGCGCGTTCGACATCCTCCAGACTGACCGCGCACACCTTACACTGCGTCTGCGTGACGATATGCGTCGGCTGAAGACGCGCGAGTACGTCGTCGCGGACCTCATAAACGCTCACGGCATCGGCCAGCGTCGCCTTGACGCGCGCATCGATCTGGCGGCTGTCCCCGGAAATGTCAAATTTCGGAGTAGTGCAAACCGGGAGGGACCGGACTTCGGGCGGATAGTCGCACTCGTGGGACCGGCCGACCTGGAACCTTCCCAGTCCCAGCGCGTGAATCATCTCGGTAGCGCTGGCAATCAGAGAGACGATCCGCATCCCTTCACTATAAGCTTGGGGATAAGACCTGCGGAACCGTTCTAAGCAGACGCTCGATTTCATCAATCTGCGGTGAGGGGGGCTCCCCTGGCGACGCGACGTGTAGCAGGCTCAGTTGGAAATCGATTTCGCGACGCGCATTGGGGGGAATGAATTGGCGATCCACGATTCTTCCATCGGAGACGGCATACGACTTCGATAGGGTGTACTTACCAATACCCCGCCCTGACGGGCGGGGCTTGCCGGTGGTTGGCGGGCGCATTTGACGAGGCGCGGTTGCAGACGCGCGACCAGCCCCGCCCGTTAGGGCGGGGTTTGCCGGCGGCGACGGGTGCATTTAAGGGACGTGGTTGGCTCGCGCAGGCGACGGGCGCGGTTGCAAACGCGCGACCAGCCCCGTCAGCGTCCAGAGCCCCCTTAGGGGCTCAAGGAACTGGGTTGGGCAGGGTTGCTGGGAGGGGCTTAGGGGATTAGGGGTTGGGATACTGCACAGGGAAACTACTGAGAGGATCAACCGAAGTTCCTTGAGCTCTCTTGGTGTTCATACGCCACTCAGGAGAGCAATCTCTGTGCCACGACCGAATCCCGCCCTCAACCCATTGAAAAAACGCCGCAACCTCGGAGCGAACCGGCCGTTCGTGCCAATTCGGCCCGACCCGCCGGAAAGACTTACCGAAATGGCTGCCCGCCGCGGGTCGCGTTTACCGCCAATTACTTGTCCAGCACCGGCAAAGCGCTGGCCGGCCGGGAAACCCGGCCTTGCTTTGCTTCCTCGATCTGGACGTTGTTGTGGTCTAAGGTCATGGCCGTGGCAGCATCGAGTTGGTTGCGCGCCAAGGCATATGCCGCCTGCGCGAGCACCTCGTTGTCGGCGGCGGTCGCGAGGTCCCGTTGGGTCAGGATCACGTTGTAAGGAGTAGAGGCTCCGGCCGCCAGTTTCTTCTGCTCGGCATCGGCGGTCTGCTCCTGCAGCTTGCGCGCCTTCAAGGCGGATTGATATTGAGCCCTGGCCTGTTGAACAGCGGTCAGCGCGGTTTGCACGTCCACGCGGATCTGGTTGATCAGCTTCTGAACGGTGAGTTCATTTTCCCGCAGGTTCAGCTCCGCCGTAATCATGTTCGCTTGCGCGGTGCGGTTGCGCAGCGGGATATTCAACTGCACTCCGATGGAGTAGTTCGGAAAATTCCGCCCGAACAGTTGCCCCAGAACGGTGCCATAACCACCAATGAAAAATGGATCTGCGTTGTGCGACGGGACCAGGCCCGTAGCCGGATTGGGCGTCACATTCACGTTGCCCGACAGGGCGTTGTTACGCAAGTCCGCGACCGCGTTGAGGGTTGGCAACATCTGATTCCGGATGCCCGTGAGATTGATCTTTCCGTTGTCGATTTGGATCCGGCTTTGAGCCAACTCCGGACGATTATCCAGCGCTCTGGCCACGAGGTCCTGAATCGGCTCGATGGCTTCCACTTCTGGTATTCTGATTCGATCCGTCGGCACGATACGCGCGTCAGCGACGGCGGTACTCGCCAGGCCATTGCGGCTGAGCGTGCTTTTCAAGACGGTCTCTTGCTGGAGGACGTTGGTCTCCGCTTGCACCACCGCCTGCTCGTCTGAAGCGACTTCGGCCTCGGCCTGGACCACTGAGATCGGAGCCAGCGTGCCGACCTCGACTTGTTTCCTGTTATCATCGTACAGCTTCTGGGATACCGCCACAGCCTTTCTTTTCACGTCCAAATTATCGTTGAAGTACACCAGGTTCCAGTAGAGCTGGATGGTGTTGGCGACCGTGTTGATCACCTGCTGTTTGAACACGTAGTCGGCGGCTTTCAGGTTGTTCTTGGCGATGCGAATCGTCCGGTTGTTTAGCGCCAGGCCGAAACCCTGCAACAGAGGCTGCGCGATGGTGAGGTCCAGACTCGAAGTCGTGGCCGGATTGTAATTGTTGGTGAACGAGTTTTGAAGCTGATTCTGGTTGTTGTAGCTCAGTGTCGCCGAGCCGCCCGTGATGAAGCCCTGCGTAATGCCGAAATTGTAGAGTTTGTTCGTGGCGATCAATTCCGTCAAGCCCGAGACGACCGAATTCGAGAGCGGCGTGGTGGTGTGGCCCCAGTTGAGCGTGCCCACAAACGAGGGATCGAGACTGATTCCATTTTGCGCAAAGGAGCTGGTTGCCGAGCCCGCCACCAGGCCCGAATTGAGGCTTCCGACGACGCCCGAGGCTCCGGTCGGTACACCCGTGGTGACCGCGGTCGGTATACCGAAGGTAGCCGCGCCGGTTTTCGCGCGCAGCAGGTCGGTCTCGGCGTAGGAGAATTCGTAGCGCTGCATTTCGATATCCAGGTTGTTCTCCAGCGCCAGCGCGACGGCGTCGGACAGCGACAAGTACAATTTGCCGGCGCGCAACAGTGAATCGAGACGGCCGGAGTTCGACACGTTCACGGGAGGAACGATGCGCGGGTTGTATCGATTCGTAATGGGTGAATACCAGCGCGGGCTCTCCGAGTCCAGGCGCGGGGTCGTGTCCGGCTGTTGCGCATAACTCCACGGCGCGGCAACCAGCCACACACACAGCAGGGCGATCAGGGATTGAATCTGTTTCATAGGGTGTTCCTTAAAAAGTACGATGGGCGAGGGGCGAATCTTCTATCGTAGCATCGCGTCGAGACACGCCTTATTGTCATGACGCCGGAAGGACACCCGTCTGTTACAGGGTCAGTTTGGGATGTGGGGCAGGTTGGTAACCTGCGGCGGGTTGGTAACCCGCCTCTGGAGTTTCTACATTTCTCGACTGAACCCCGCCCTGACGGGCAGGGCTTTGCGGG
>JBGPHB010000334.1:0-5804 GCA_041484155.1 Bryobacteraceae bacterium | reverse complement strand
GGTGAAACGATCGCTTCGCGATACTGTCGGCGAAATTGTAGGGAGCTGGCAGGTCCGCCTAGAGCAGGTGGAGAGAGCGGATCGCAGCGCTCCCGTATGAAAGTCCTGATCACCGGGATCTGCGGCTTCGTAGGAAGCTCGCTGGCAGAGCGTCTTCTAGAGCGGCGCGAAGGACTGTCGGTTAGCGGTATCGATAATCTGATGCGTCCCGGCTCGGAAACGAACCGTGCGCGGCTCCGCAAACTGGGCGTCGTATTCGCGCATGGCGACGTCCGCGCGGCGAGCGACTTTGAGCCGCTGCCCGCCGCTGACTGGGTGATCGACGCCGCGGCGAATCCCAGTGTTTTGGCCGGGCTGCAAGCCGGCTTCAGCAGCCGGCAACTGTTCGAGCATAATCTGGCGAGCCTGGTGAACGTGCTCGAGTACTGCAAAGCCCGCAGGGCCGGACTCCTGCTTCTGAGCAGCAGCCGGGTCTACTCCATCGCGGCTCTGGCGTCGCTTCCGCTGCGATCCCAGGACAACGCGTTTCAGTTGGACCACGCGGCGCCTTTGCCGCAAGGCGTCTCGGCGAAGGGAATCGGCGTCGATTTCTCCACTCGCGCTCCCGTTTCTCTCTACGGCGGCTTCAAGCTGGCTTCCGAAACCATCACTCTCGAATATGGGGAGGCGTTTGGCTTCCCGGTTTGGATCAGCCGCTGCGGGGTCCTGGCGGGCGCCGGCCAGTTCGGCACACCGGACCAGGGAATCTTCTCTTACTGGATCAACGCCCACCTGCGCCGGCGTCCGCTGCGTTACATCGGCTTCGACGGCTGCGGAAAGCAGGTGCGGGACGCCCTGCATCCCCACGACCTCGCAACGCTGCTCGACGCACAGATGAATTCCGAGCGAACCGGCGGCCAGCGTGTCTACACAGCCGGGGGCGGGCCGGAGAATGCGATGTCTCTCGCGGCGCTGACCGCATGGTGCGACGCGCGTTTCGGCTCCCATGCCCCGGCGTCCGATCCCCAGCCGCGGCCCTACGACGTACCGTGGGTAGCCATGGACAACAGCGACGCGGAGCGCGATTTCGGCTGGCGGGTCAAGATGCGGATCGACCAGCTTCTCGATAAGATCGCCGATCACGCTGAGCGCAGCCCGGACTGGCTAGAGACCAGCGGACTGTGAAGCCCAGGCCTGCACCCGCGCGTCAGGAGCCCATTCACTTGCTCTCCACAATCATTCCCGCGCACGACGAGGCAGGCTGTATTGCGGCCGCAGTCGAACATCTGTACATCGAATTGCGCCTGAATCATATCGAGCACGAAATCATCGTGGTCGACGATGGCAGTACTGACGCGACCTGGAGTATTCTTCAGGAGACTCAGGCCCGAGTACCTACACTGCGGCCTGTGAAAAATACGGGCGATCAGGGATTTGGAAGGGCGATTACACTCGGCTTCGATCACGCTCAGGGCGATGGGATCGTGATTATGATGGCGGACGAATCGGACGACTGCCGCGACGTGGTGCGATATTGGCATGTGCTCAATGAGGGGTGGGACGCCGTGTTCGGTTCCCGTTTCATCCGTGGCGGCGGCGTCATTGACTATCCCCGGCATAAGCTGCTGCTCAATCGGCTGGCGAATCAGTTCCTGCGGCTGATGTTCGGCGTCCCCCTTAACGATTTCACCAACGCCTTCAAGGCCTATCGCCGGAGAGTGATCGACGGTTGCGGTCCTTTTCTGTCTCCCCACTTCAATCTCACGGTCGAACTCCCGCTGAAAACCATCGTGCGCGGATACTCCTGGACGGTGATTCCGATCACCTGGCGGAATAGACGAAGCGGAGTCTCCAAGCTCAAGATCAAGGAAATGGGCAGCCGCTATCTCTTCATCACACTGTATTGCTGGCTGGAGAAATACTTTAGCCGGGGGGACTACAAGAAACAATAAATCTGAGATTGTTCTGATTTCCAGGGCGGTGACCTTCGAGCCGATGGGCGTATATCCGGTCTAGGTCTGTGACCACATGAAAATGTTTCATCGCGTGGGGCAGCTTGGGAAGCTGCGCGGCGGTTGCTAACCGCCGAAACCCCGCCCTGACGGGCGGGGCTTTCCGGGGTGGTTGACGAGCGCAAACCCGCAAAGCCCTGCCCGTCAGGGCGGGGTTCTATTCCAGAATTGCAAAAACTCCAGACGGGTTTCGCAACCCGCCGAAGGATACCACCCACGCAGAACGTTTTCACACACCCAGAGACCTAGTTCGGTTTGGGGACGAAACTTGAAGCATGCCAAGATTGAAGTATCGAGACGGTTTTCAATCTTCGCGACCAGGTTGCCGAGCTGCCGGCGCTGCCCGGCGTGTATCTCTACAAAGACGCCCACGGCACGGTGATCTATGTGGGCAAAGCCAAGAACCTGCGCAGTCGCGTCCGGAGCTACTTCAACGACGAGCGGCTGGCCGACGCCAAAACCGGCACGCTGATCGCCGAAGCCCGCCAGATCGCCTTCATCCAGGTCGACAACGAGAAGGAAGCGCTGGCGCTGGAGAACAATCTCATCAAACAGTGGAAGCCGCGCTACAACATCCTGCTGCGCGACGACAAGACGTACCCGTATATCAAGCTCACCGCCGAACGCTACCCGCGGGTCTACGTGACACGGCGTCTGCGCAAGGATGGCGCCACCTACTACGGCCCCTATTTTCCGGGGAACCTGGCGCATCGCCTGGTTCACTTCATCCATCGCCACTTCAAAGTGCCATCCTGCAACATTGACTTGACGCGCAATCACACGCACCCGTGCCTGGAATATCACATCCATCGCTGCCTGGGTCCGTGCGTTCAGGGACTCACTACGGACCAGCAGCATGGCGAGGCCGTCCGCGCGGTGCGTTTGTTCCTTGAAGGACGCCACAAAGACCTGGCGCAGGAGTTGCGTGCGCGCGTGGGAGCCTTGAGCCTCGCCATGCGTTATGAGGAAGCCGCGGCCCTGCACGAATTGATAAGAACGGTCGAGGAGCTCGGCGAGAAACAGAAGATGGCCGCGGCGGAGGGTAACGATACCGACATCTTCGCCTACTATGCCGAGCCGCCCATGGTCGCCTTGAACCTGTTCCACCTGCGCGGCGGACATATTGTCGACCGGCGCGAGTTCTTCTGGGAAGATCAGCGCGATTTCGATCCACCGGAGTTTTTCTCCTCCCTGCTCAAGCAGTTCTATCTGGATGGCCCTTACGTTCCGGCGTTCATTCACGTGCCGGTGGAATTTGAAGAATGCAATCTGCTGGAGGACTTTCTGTCGGAACGCCGCGGGCGTAAGGTGGAGATTCACACGCCGCAACGCGGGCAGAAGCGGGCCATGATCGACCTGGTCGAGTCCAACGCCCGGCACAGCTTCGAACAGCGTTTCCGCGTGCTGAAGCCGTCGTCGAAGGCGATTCAGGAGGCGCTTCGGGATGCCATGGGACTGGAGCACGCGCCGCGCCGGATCGAGTGCTTCGACATCTCGCATATCCAGGGCACGGACAAGGTGGCCAGTATGGTGGTTTGGGAAGACGGGCGCATGAAGAAATCGGACTATCGTAAGTTCGTCATCCGTACCGTTGAGGGCAATGACGACTTTGCCTCCATGCGCGAAGTGATCTCGCGCCGCTACAGCCGCTTGAAAGAAGAGGGCTCTCCCCGGCCCGGACTCGCGCTGGTGGATGGAGGCTTGGGGCAATTGCACGCCGCCGCCGAAGCGCTCGAGGGGCTCGGCATCACCGACCAGCCCCTGGCGGCGATTGCTAAGCGGGAGGAGTGGATTTACGTCTATGGGCAGGAGCATGAGCCCATCGTGCTTGACAAATTCTCACCGGTCCTGCACCTGGTGCAGATGGTGCGCGACGAAGCCCATCGCTTCGCGGTCACGTTTCATCGCACGCGGCGCAACGCCAGCCGTCTGAGAAGCGAGCTGGATCAAATCCCGGGTATTGGTGAGAAAACGGTGGTGAAATTGCTGCGCCACTTCGGCAGCCTGGAACGTGTGGGTGAGGCTTCGGAGGAGGATCTCGCGCGAGTCGCGGGAAGGGCGGCGGCGCGCAGAGTGCGGGACGCGCTCACGCAGGCGAAATCCTAGAACAGTTCGCCGATATCCTTGGCCGCCGAGCGCGCTTCAAGGTGAATCAGACCGGCGTTGCCCCCTTGCGGGCTGAGCACCGCGAGCACCGCCTTGGCGCCCGCCGAGTAGACGAACAGCGCGCCCTCGTCGGCCTGAATCGAAACCTCGCCGAGCGTGCCGGCGCTCATGCTTTCGCTGACGCGCCTGCCCAGACTGGATGCGGCAGCCGCCATGGCCGCGACGCGGTTCGGATCCGCCCCGTTCGACAACGAATGTGCAATGGGCAGTCCTTCGTTGGACGCCAGTAACACACCTTTTAATTCCGGAATCGCGTTGCGCAGCGCCTCGATGTGGCCCTTCAACGCTTCAGCTTTCGCCATACGCCTCCTTCGGTCCCTGCTCTCAAGAAAATCCCCATTCCGCGGACTCCGCACAAGCGGAGCGTTTCTCCAGTTCAGGCGGCGCCTCTCGGACCTTATAGTTCGCTGGGGCACTGATATGATCGACGGGTAGGGAAATAACTTTAGGGATTGCGGACGGGAACCAATTAGACTCGTCATAGGGCGAGACCGCAAATTACACCACCCTTGACACGTTTTCGATCGTGAGATCCGCGCCGGACGCGGACTTGGTGCTGAACCCGCAGGTCCTCTATTCTAAGGCGTTGTCCCTAAGGTACCGTAAGGCTCCCGCCTCAGAAGTGTTATATAAGTGCTTTATCGGATGGAAAGCCGTAAGAGTGCTCTTTAGCATCAGCTAAGAAGAGACGATCAAAGCGATATGCGGTGTCTGTTCTGCGGAAAGGAGCTGGCCCTCCTGAAGAGGTGGACCGGTGGTGGAGAATTCTGTTCCGATGCTCACCGCCAGCAATATCAGGAGGAATTTAACCAGCTCGCTCTGAACCGCCTGTTGCAAGCCAAGCCGCACGGCGAAAACAAGCCGGCCGGCGAGGGCAAGACAGCGGTAGATCCGAAACCGGTCGAACCGAAGAAGCCAGAACAGCTTCGGCCCGTCCCGCCCAACACCGCCCCGCCCACCACCGCAGGGCCGACTCTGCGTGCGCTTGTGGCTCCGCCCCCGGTCCTGGCGCCGAAGCCCGTTCTGGTGGCCCAAAAAGAAGAGCCCGCATACGTAGCCCGCGTCGAGCCCGAACCTGACGATCCGGCTGAACCCGCGGGATTCCTGGCAGAGCTGCCGGTCGCGCTGATGGCCGAAGTGAAGTCGATGGCTAGACCGGAAACCGGACTGGAGAGTCATACTACTCCTTCGCTTCCACACCGCCATTTGGAGGCATGGAGCACGCAAATCGTGATGGCCGGGCGAGTCGTCGCTGAGCCTTCCAGCTCCATCCGGGATTATCCAACTCGCAGAAACGAAAGGGCCGTGGAAGAACGCGAATTTGTGCGTAGCACTCCCTTCATCGAGATCAACCTTCCCGTCGGCAAGCCGGGGCTGGAGGCTTCCGAGGAGCCCATGGACATTTCAGCGGACGCCTTGGTCTCGCCTCATCCTCCGCCAGCCTCCCCCCCGCTATGGCAGGAGCCCGAGAGGGAGTTTGACGCCGTTGGGATGGAATTAGGCATTTTGGCCCGGGTTGTGTTCCGCACCACGGGACTGAAGGACAACGAAGACGGCATGGCCGCAATTCCGGCGCCGCTCGAGCCGGAGCCTATCGATACGGTCGCGCCAGCCCCACCGGAGCCGCCTCCCGTTCTTGCTCCCGAG
>JBGPHB010000333.1:0-5807 GCA_041484155.1 Bryobacteraceae bacterium | reverse complement strand
TGGAAGTACTCGACAGCGTCCTCGGTCAGACGTTTGCGTCCGTCGAGTGCATCGTCATCGACGACGGCTCGAAGGACAATACGCCCGAGGTGGTGGCGCGCTATGGCGATCGCATCCAGGTCATCCGCCAGCAGAACAAGGGGGCCGTTGCCGCTCGGAACGCAGGGATCGAGGCGGCGCGCGGCGATCTCATCGCGTTCCTCGACGCCGACGACAGGTGGGAGCCAACGAAGCTAGCGAAGCAGGTCGCCGGTCTCGACGCCGATTCGTCGCTCATGGCGATTGGCTGCGGTGCGCGGCTATTCGGCCCGGGTGCCCCGGGGAATCCGGAGTTCGTGCACGAGCATCCGCGAGACGACTGCGCAGAGAATCTGCGGCTGCTAGCGACGCGCCGTTTGTGGATCGGCGGCTCGCTCTCCGGCGTGCTCGTTCGCAAACGCGTGTTCGAGCTCGAGGGCAAGTTCGACAGCTCGCTCCGCGCGGCCGAGGATTGGGATATGTGGCTGCGCATTGCCGCGCGCCATCGGTTCGACAACCTGCCGGACGTAGTGCGCGGCCGCATCTATCAGCGCGTTCACGATGTCCTTACTGGCAAGGATCTTGCCCACCTTTCCGAGGACACGCAGCGAGCCATCCTGGAAATTCTGCGAGAGACGAAATCGGGTCTGCCGAAGGATTTCTGATATCGTGGGGGGCGATATGCAGGTTGACGTCTCCCAGATCATCGAGCGGCAGAAACTCAGCGGGTTCCTGATCGGGCTGGTAGTCATTTCCTGGATCATCACGTTCTTCGACGGCCTGGACACGAACCTGGTCAGCTTCGCGTCGCCGTATTTCCGCTCGGAGTATCACCTCAGCACGATCCAGACCGGGAACATTTTCAGCGTCGGCCTGTTCGGCACTTTGATCGGCGGGTTTCTCCTCGGATACATTGGCGACATCATCGGCCGCCGCCCGGCCATCATCGCGGCTACGGCAGCCTTCGGCGTACTCACGATTTGTTTCACCTTTGCGAACAGCTACGGATCGCTGTTCGCCCTGCGGCTGATCGACGGGCTCCCGCTGGGCGGCATGCTGCCGCTGGCTTGGGCGCTCAACATCGAGTATGCACCCAAGCGGTACCGCTCCACGATCGTGACCGTGATCATGATCGGTTACTCGCTGGGCACCGCGCTGGGCGGCCCGATAGCGATCTGGCTGATCCCGAAATTTGGCTGGAAAGCGGTATTCATATTCGGCGGCGTCGCCGCGCTGGCCAGTGCCGTGGTCCTGTTTGCGATGCTTCCGGAGTCGATCCGGTTCCTGGCCAGCAAGGGGAAGGATCCGGATCGCATTGCGGCGATTATCCGGCGAATTGCCCCCGGTCAAACGATTCCGGCCGGCGCAACCTTCGTGGTCGGTGACGAGGACACCAAGAGCAAAGACTTCAAACCGGCGCTCCTGTTCAAGGGAGAGCTGCGATGGATCACGCCGCTGATCTGGGTCGCCTACACAGCCAGCTCTTTCGCGGTGTTCTTCATTGTGAACTGGACACCGCTCGTATTCGAAGCGCTCAAATATACACGGACGGAAGCGGCAGGGGCGGCGTCGCTCAACTCGGTGATGGGCGCACTCGGCGGCGTCTTGCTCATGCGGTTCACGGACAGACGCGGCGCGATCGCGATCACCATCATGCCCATCGTGACCTTCGTTTTGCTGCTGATCGCGGGGCTTGGGGGACTCAGCCATGGGAGCTTTCGCGTGGCGATCGCGCTGATCGGCGGCTTTCTGATCGGCGGCCATTTCGGGATGCACAGCATTTGCGGGATTTTTTACCCGAGCGCTTATCGAGGCAACGGGGCTGGGTGGGCGACTTCGGTGGCGAAGATCGGCTCCGTTTCGGGACCCGTGGTTGGCGGTGTTATTTTGTCGACTAGTCTTCCGGTGCGGAATATCTTCGCCGTGCTGGCGATTTGTCCGGCGATTTTTGCTGTGTGCATCTACGTCGTCGGGCGGATGCACCGGGGCATCCTGGGCGTCGAGGCGCTGGCGGTGACTGGTGGGGCCGACGCGATCCTGTCGGGCCGTCAACGGGCCGAGTCAGCCATCTGAACACTTATGCAACCCGCTCCCTGACGGTCGCGGTTCGGTGTCGGCGCTGTGGGTAGTCAGCCACTTACCGAGACCGTAAGGGAGCGGGTTGAGATAATTCAGGGGATCTCGATCCAGGTTTGGGCGGGGACAGTTGCCAGCGGCAGACCCTCGCGGGTAACTGTGACGCGGAAACGCGGGCCGCCACGCGGGGTGCGTAATTCGACGATTCGGCCGGTCTCGACTTGTGCCTCCGCCGGGCCGTTTTCGAACTCGATGCCGAAGTCGCCTGCGGCCGCGCCATCCAGACGCACGTAGAGGTATTGGTCGTCGCAACCGTAGTACAGATCCTGCACGGGAGACTCGCCGCCGTGCATCGCGCCGGAACGGGGATCGGGGTGAAAGCGTCCTGCCCCCAGCCACTCGAAATACGAAGTGACTTTGCCATCGAGCGTCGCGTGGATGGCGTTCGACGGCGGTTCGTGCAATTCGCCCTGCTGCGCCTTCAAGATTGGCCGCGAGAGCTCCGGCGGCGGTTCCTGACCAAGCGCCCGGTAGACGTTCGAAATATGATCGCGATAAAGCTGATCGAACTCGGGGCGGTTGTCAGAGCCATGCTCCGGACCGTACCACCAGCACCAGTCGCTGCCTTCGGCAATCAGCAGCTCTTCATAGGCCAGCTCGCGCATGCCTTCCGGCAGATCGCGCGCTCCATCGTACGCCTTGCGCGCGGCCAGCAGATATTCCCAGGCCAGATTGTCTTCCTCCGCGCCGATCCAGATATCGAAATTCGCGTTGATCCAGGAACCGGGGAAGATTCCCTCCAGAGGCTGCGCCTCAAATCGCGTCAGCGCCTCGGAGACCGTGAGTGCTTCCAGATCGGGGTCGTCGGAGATGCGACGGTACAGCTCGCGCAAGAAAGGCCGCCCGTTCGCCTCGTACCATTCCCACGCATTCTCGCCGTCGAGGATGATGGGGACCAGCGCATCCCGCCCGGCGGCATTCTGGCGGATCTTTGCGAGAAAGTTCTCCGCCGCCTCGGCCGCGCCCATGCGGGAATATACGAAGCCGATCAGGTCGCTCAAGTAATGATCGCGAAATATCAGCCGCATTTCGCGACCCTGCTGGCGCCATACGTACGCCCGATAGGTCAGCTCGACACCCGCATCCTGACCCAGGGTTCGGCCCAAAACACCGTTATCGCTTGCTGCCCAGGTAAAGCCGCACTCGGCGGCTATTGCCAGCGCCTCGTCGGAGACCGAGCCTTCCGACGGCCATAGGCCCACGGGCGCCACGCCCATCTTTCCCTCCATGTAAGAGCGGGCTCGGCGAAGCTGCTCGCGCGCGTCTCCCGGATAGACGAATCGTGCGGGCAGAGAAACGCCGGGATGCGGCACGGCCGCGATATCGGAATCGCAGACCAGTGGAAGAATCGGATGGTAAAACGGGGTAGCCGAAATCTCGATCTGCCCCCGCGCCGAGAATTCCCGGTACACGGGCAGCACACTCGCCAGCGCTTCCCGCTGCTTGCGCGCCATCACCGCCTGGTCCTGGAGCGAGTAGTCGCGACCCTTACTCACCAACTCACCTAGCTCCGCATCGCGCGCCAGCAGATCCTCGTCGAACCAGACGAGCTGGCTCAGCACCTGCAAATCGCGCAAATCCCGTGCGGACAGGCGCGCATGCGTCTCGTACAGCTCGCGATAGCGCGGGTAGCGGTGGATCATGTGCCCGACGTTGGCCTGGAACAAATAGCGCAGCATGAAATTGTGCTGCGGCTCGGTCAGATCCTCGGCTGGAAGTAGCGCGCAGTCCAGAAACGGGTCCGACGCCTTACCAGAGGCGTACTCCTCGATCTGCACTAACATGGATGGAACCAAGTTGAAGGTCTGATGCACCTGCGGGAACTCTTCCAGGATCCGGACCATGCCCGCGTAGTCCTTGAGGGCGTGGAGGCGCGTCCAGGGCAGCTTATATTCGCCGGTCCACAAATCCTTGTAGAACGGCTGATGCATGTGCCAAAGAAAACAGAGAGTGGTCACTGGCGCAAAGAGTCACTCCTGATCCTGGGCTGCTCCGCCGTGTACGCCGCGGTGTTCGGGGCCGAAGCGAACGCCGCCGTGAGGGGCCGGGCGCCGGCGTCGAAATGCGTGAGCGGGCGCATTCCGAGGATAAGCTCTATGGTGCGCAATACCGAGGACTGGTTGTACATGGTGCTATCCACGATTCCGCGCCGCGTATAAGGCGACAGCGCCAGCATCGGGGACCGGTTCGAGTCGACATGGTCCGGACCGTTGGGAGCAGCGGCCTCGACCACAAAAATCGCCGTTGCCGGCCAAAATCGGCTCTTCGAAATGCCTTCGACGATCAGCCCGAGCGCGTAGTCGTTGTCGGCGAACTTGCCCGGCGCTGTTCCATCCGTGTGATCGTTTCCCAGGCGCATGATCATCAGCCGGGGCATGGTTCCGCTCGATTCAAACTGGCGCAGATCTTCAAGGAACACGCGCGCGCGTTCCACGTCCGGATAATCCAGATCGAATCCGCGGTAGTGCGTGTTCGTGACCGATCGAAGGGCCGGGTCGCGCACACCGTCGATCTGCACGCCGTCGCTGCCCACCTTCGCGCGGTTGTCGACAAAGTAGCCGTAGTTGCGCACGGAAAGACCGGCGGACAGCGCGTTGCCCCAAAGATAGCCGGCGGGCGGCGTATTGGCCGGTTCACCACCCTCGTAATCATAGTGATCGCGGCGCTTGGCGTAGCTGTTCGGCCACAGCTTTTGCGTGTAATCGGTGGCGATGCCGGCGGTGGCCCAATTGTGCCCTTCCGCGCTCGCGTCCGCGTTGACGAAAAAATTATCGAACAGGACGAACTCACGCGCTAGTTTGGAGTGATTGGGCGCCGCCGATTCGTCGTCGTAGCCGCGGTTCTCTCTCACGATGTAGAGCACGTGCTCGATGGGTGGGAGCTTTTCCGGTTTGGAGTCGTCGCGGTAGGGCGACAAACTTCTGGCGGTCTTGGTGTATGCGTCCAGGGTCTCGTCGGTCAAGGGATCGATCACAGACATCGTCCCGCGCCCGTTCAGTACGATCACGTGACCGTCGGCAAGCACCCGAGTGGCCGTTGGATACGATCCCGCGGGAAGAAAGCCGGCGAGCCAGCGGATCCCGCCCTGAACATAGGACCAATTCAGCACGCGCGACCAATTCAAAATGATCCCGGTGAGCAGGAGCGCGACTATACCCGCCCCCGCCAGTTTTTCGGTGACAGCAATCGGCCGGACGGCGCGCTCCGCTGCCGCCCTCCGCTCCAGGAGCTGGGCTTTCCACCAGACCAGGCCCGCATCGGGAAGCGCCGCCTCGGCGTCTGCGCATTCATTTTCCTGGAGCAGGAATTGAGCCACCAGCACGACATCGCTGCAGATGCGGCATGCAGCCACATGGACGCGGAGCGGCTCCTCCCATTCGCTTGCGCCGCGGCCGGAGCGCACCGCTTCGAGGACCCGGGGTTCCTGATCGCATTCGAGAAGATTCATTTGCTATGATCCCCCGCCCGCGCCAATGCCGCGCCTGCGCAGGAAACCGGCAAGCCGTTGCCGCGCCCGAAAAAGCTGGATGCGCACGCTGGTCTCCCGGACCCCTTTTAGATCGGCGATTTCCCTGTGGCTTGCTTCCCCGACGTACGCCAGCCAGAGCAGTTCCTTGTCGCGCGGTTTCATGCGCGCGAGGGCGCCGCTGACT
>JBGPHB010000332.1:0-5809 GCA_041484155.1 Bryobacteraceae bacterium | reverse complement strand
CACGAGATCCGGAATCGGCCGGCCGGGCAACACCCGGCTCATGGTCTGGGTGAACAATTCCCATTCGTCCTCGCCCCAAAAATCGTCGACCACCAGGAACCCGCCCCGGAGAAGATATTCTCTCAGCCGGGATGTTTCCGCGTCCGACAAGTCCCACCACCCGGTTTGCGTCGCATAGATCCACGGGTAGTTGAAGAGCCGGTCGTCGGTCAAAGAGAGGTGGCGAGGATCGCCGGTGTCGATTCTGGTCAGGCGCTGAACGCCGACCGTGAAGTGATTGTCCGCGTCCGGCCAATCCTGCGCCCACCAACCGCCCCCCTGCCCGCTTCGGGAGACAAAACCGAATCCGCGCCTGGCCTCGGGCCGATCGGCATATTCGGTCCGGATGAAATGAAACTCAGCTTCGCGCACCGGGATTGAAATGTCGTCGTCTGAAGACGCCTGAAATCGCCGTCTCTGAGCGAATCCCGCGATCGCGATGAAGAACAGAGCAGCCAGCGCGGCCGCGCGGTTAAGGTTGGACCTTAGCATCCCGCTTTACTGCCTTGCCAAAGACTTCGATCCGGCCGACGTCGGACCATCCGCCCTGCCCGTGGCCGCTGCTCGGCATCAGATCCGCGAAACCGATCTCATCGATCTTGCTCAGATCCGGATTGTTCACCCAGGCGCCGGTGGTGACCACTTTTTCGATATTCAGTCGGAGCCAGCGGACCTCGGCAACCGAGAACTCGTTCTCGTGCCAATCCACGATGGACCCATCGGTGTGGTCTCCGATCAGCCAGGTGCCGTCCGCGAGTTTCACAATCGGCCGAACCTGGTGGAAGCCCGACATCTTCGTGACCCATCGGATCTTGGCGAGACCCGTCAGGTCGGCGTAGCTGTTCTTTTCCTTGAGCGCGACGGCGCAGGGCGTGGTGCACATCCCGGTCCACACGTGGATCGGGTTGTTTTCGTCCTGGGCGCTCCCCGACAACAGGAGTTCCTTGGAGGACAGTCCGTACATCTTAAGCTCCAGATTCGGATTGGCCGTGGATTCCGGCATCACCGCATGCTCGCCGCCGGCAGGGGTTTGCTTCCAGTCCTCGCGGAAGAACAGCGGCGGTCGCACGGCCGGCGCACCTTTCGGCGCAGGCTGTTGCGCGAACGCGCTCAAGGCGATCCCGAGAGGAATTAGAGCTACACGTCTCAGCATGGGGTCAGATCTCCAGTTGGCTGCCAGTATATCAAAGGAGGAAACGATGCTAGCCTGGACAAATGCGTGGACTCCTGATTCTTCTCTCCGCCGGGCTGATAGCGCAGACGCCGCCTCCCGGTAAAGTGATCACTGATGACGAAAAGGTCATCTATGCCCTGGGCCTCTCTGTGTACCGCTCACTGGCTCCGTTCGATCTGTCTCCGGCCGAAATGGAGATCGTCAAGCGCGCGCTGGCGGACGCCGCCGCCGGCAAACCTGCCGTCGAGTTGAACGCGTTGGCGCCGAAGATTGAGCCCTTCGCCAAGGCCCGCTCCGGCCGCGTGGCGGAGCGGGAAAAGACCGCTTCCAAGACCTATCTCGACAAAGCCGCCGCGGAGCCGGGCGTCACCAAGTCTCCGAGCGGTCTCCTCTATCACGAATTGAAGGCGGGTACGGGAGCATCGCCCAAGGCCACTGATACGGTGAGGGTCCACTACCGCGGAAATCTGGTAAACGGAACGGAGTTTGACAGCTCCTATAAACGAAACGAACCCGCGCAATTCCCTCTCAACGGAGTGATCAAGTGTTGGACGGAAGGCGTCCAAAAGATGAAGGTCGGCGGCAAGTCGAAGCTGGTGTGTCCGTCTGACATCGCCTACGGAGATGCCGGGCGTCCCTCCATCCCCGGCGGCGCCACGCTCATCTTCGAGATCGAGTTGCTGGGAATCGTGGGCGCGACCCCCTAAACACAATTTCACGCAAAGACGCAAAGTTCGCAAAGAAAACAACGGCCCTTCTTCTTTGCGAACTTTGCGTCTCTCCGTGAAAATCGCGCACAACGGACGCGGCGGCAGCCTTTTCACCAATCCAACAGAAGACGCCGCCGCGTCCTGTGCGCTTTGCGTGAACCTGTCTTACGCGATTTGTTCGGCGAACTTCTGACTCAGCACACTAGGGTATACTCTTCGCAAAGGCGGATTATGCGCGGCACTTTCGTTGTAGCGCTCCTTGCGATGCCACTAGCGGCGCAGTGGTTGAACTACCCTACTCCCGGCATTCCCAGAACCAAGGATGGAAAACCCGACTTGGCCGCGCCTGCTCCCAAAACCCACGACGGCAAGCCGGATTTTTCAGGAATCTGGAAAGCCCCCAATACGAAGTACCTGGAAAACCTCGCCGCGGATGGCATCGAGGTTCCCTTTCTCCCTTGGGCGGCGAATCTGTACAAGGCGCGACAGGAGAACTTCGGAAAGGACAGCCCGAGTGGACATTGCCTGCCGCACAGCGTGACGGACTTCGACGCGCACCACATGCCCAAGAAGCTGATTCAGAATCCCGGACTACTCGTCATGCTGTTTGAGAGTTATCACTCTTATCGCCAGATCTTCACCGACGGCCGGCCCCTCCCCGAAGAGCGCGATCCCGCCTGGTTCGGCTACTCGGTTGGGAAATGGGAAGGGGACACACTGGTCGTAAATACGGTGGGCATCAACGAGAAAACCTGGCTCGATGACGGCGGCCACCCGCACAGCGACGCCTTGCACGTCATCGAGCGCTTCCGGCGCCCCAATTTCGGGCGCATGGAAGTGCAAGTGACCATCGACGATCCGAAAGCCTACACCAAGCCCTGGGCGGTTAAGATCGGATGGGAATACGTTCCCGACACCGACCTGCTCGACTGGGTCTGCGAGAACGAGAAGGATCTTCAACATCTGGTAGGCAAGTAACCCAAATTCATTCTGGCCGCCGATTAACGCCGATTAACGCGGATAAGAAACTCACTTTCAATCGGCGTTTATCCGCGTTCATCCGCGGCCTGAATTCTTTCACTCGCCCGTCCGGATTACGCAGCAGTGAAGTCTTCTTTTCCAAAGCGATTCTTCCACTTGCTGCCTCGGCCCGCATCGCGCTGCTCTCGATTCACCGTATCTTGGAGCCGAGGAGATGGAGCGCTCTCCCATCAGAGGGCCGATCCCACCGAGCGCGGCGTACTAGTCCCCGCCGTGCAACGTGTGCGTGTGATGGGTGTCCTTCCGGAACAACATCCGGTCCCAATCCGTTGCGGGTGAACAAACGGACTCTTCGCCGTGAGGGTTAATCGAGCGGTTCGGGAGGCCTCCTTTAACGGCAGCTATACTGAAACGAGGTGAAATACCCGGGTGTGTTTCGAATGGAATGCGCGAAAGGCCGCTGCGAACCTGCGTAAACATGGGATCTCGTTCGATGAAGCTGCAAGCGTATTTTGACCCCTTCTCGGCAGCCGGTGATGACTCGGATCATTCCCTCGTCGAAAGGCGTTTTGTGACGTTTGGCATGTCATCTTCTGGGCGCCTGCTCGTCGTGGCTCACGCGGAACGTAGTCGTGCTGGATCCAGAAGTTGCCGGCCTATTTCCCAACGCCGCGGCCGTAAACGCTGCGTTGCGGTCCTTGGCGGAGATTGCCAAGCGCGTCGGCTCCCGCCGGCGTCAGTTGCGGTAAAGACCCGAGCGCTACTTCCAATCGTCCATCGCTTTCCTGGGAAGCGAGTCGGGAAGAAAGTCCAGCAACTCCAGGCGGACGCCGTTGGGGTCGGTCGCGTTTGTGATGGTGGTTTTGGTCGCGCCGGTTCGAGGATCGGCCACGGTGGCGCCGCGCTGCCGTAGCGCCGCAACCGTTGCGTTCAGATCCTCGGGCCAGATGCCGATGTGGCTGAGTCCGGCGGGACGCTCGGCTGTCGCGGGCGCCACCTCCAGGAAAGTGTCCCGGCTGATCTGAAGATAGCTGAGCGTCGGCTTGCCGTCCTTGTCCCTGATTGTGAACGCTTCGTGAAGGCCCACGGTCTTCGTGTAAAAGCGCATGGACTCGTCATAGTCCTTCGCATAAATTCCCACGTGGTTCAGCCGCAGCCCTGTGGTCTTGGTCTGTTGGGCGGCGCCCGGCTGCATCAGGAAAACTCCCACACCAATTCCCGCTGCAAACAATGTGAAACTACCGATCAATCTGCGCATGTGTCCTCCTACTTCAAAGATTCCGCCACTTTGGCGACGCCCGCTTTGGCGCAGGCGTCATCCATCTCCTGATTCGAGCCCGAGCTGCCGACGCCCCCGATCGTTTCCTTGCCCAACTGGATCGGCACGCCGCCGCCCAGCGCCAGGATGTCGGCAACGTCGCGTTGCGCGGCCAGCGAGGGATCGCTGGCGGTACGTTTCTGAAAGTCCAGCGTAGTGCTCCGGAACATTCGGGCGGTGTAAGCCTTGCGGCGGGCCATCTCGGCGGTTTGCGCGGTCGCCTGCTCGTCGCGCAGGATCACCAGCACCTGACCGGAGCGGTCGACCACCGCCACCGCCGTGCTGAAGCCTTTCGACTTGCATTCCGCCAGCGTCGCTTCGGCGATGGTCTTGGCCATCCCCAGCGACAAATTCCGTTGCGTGACCAAACCCTGTGCGCTCGCGATCGCGGCCACGCCGATACCGAACAAGACTTTCAGAGTCATGACACCTCCGGTCCGTTGACAATCATACTAGTATACGGGCAGCACCGCGAGCACATCGTCGTGAGAGTCGTGACGGCCTACGAGATGACCAAGCCGCAGCAACAGATTTACTTCGAGGCGAAATGAGCATGCTCAAAAAGCAAATCACAATTCCAAAGTTCAGTACTGAAGCCGAAGAGGCCAAGTGGTGGGACAACCATCCGGAAGCGGCCACGGAAATCATGAAACGCGCGTTGAAGTCCGGCAAGGCGAGGCGGGCGGCTCCCTTGAAGACCGTTACGATGCGGCTTCCAGTCCCCGATATCACGGCTGCCCAGGATCTCGCGCAGGAGAAGGGGCTTCCGTATCAGACCTACATAAAGATGCTCCTGCACGAGGCGCTCAAGAAAGAGCGGTCCGCACAGTGAGTGACACCCCGCTTGACTCTAACGTGTTCCGCGATTTAGACTCTTATCCAGCCCTAAAGGAGCGCTTGACGACCATGAACTTGCCCCGTTCGCAGTACCTTGCCCTTCTCCTCGCTCTGCCGCTGGCGGCGAGCACCGTTCGGATCATCCAGACCAACAGCGCTGGCGACGATGTCTCCATCATCGATCCAGCCACGAACAAAGTGGTAGGCGTCATCCACGGCATTGAGGTCAACCACGGCGCGGCGGCCGCTCCGGACGGCAGCCGTTACTACATCAGTAATGAAGGGCAAAGCACGCTCGACGTAGTGGACCAGAAGACCTTGAAGGTCACCAAGAGCATACCCCTCACCGGACACCCCAACAACATCTCGATCAGCAAGGACGGGAAACGGGTGTATGTCTCGATTTCGGCGGCGCCGGGCGCGGTGGATGTGATCGACACGACCTCCGTGGAAAGAGTCAAGAGCATCCCGGTGAAGGGCGCGGTGCACAACACCTACGTCACGCCGGACGGCAAGTACGTGGTCAGCGGCTCCATTGCGTCGAAGACCATCACGGTGATCGACCAGAAGACCGAGGTGCCCGAATGGTCGCTGACGATGGACCTGGGGATCCGCCCCATGGCGTTCGCGGCGAACGCGGACGGCAGTACCAAATCGATCTTCGTCCAGCTTTCCGTCCTGAACGGATTTGCCGTGGTGGATTTCCCGACGCGCAAGGAAGTCAATCGGATCAAGCTACCGGACCTCCCT
>JBGPHB010000331.1:0-5811 GCA_041484155.1 Bryobacteraceae bacterium | reverse complement strand
GTCGCCCATCTGAATCTCGTGCGGCGTATATTGGCCCTGCTGTTGTTGGACGTAGACGATGTGTTTATCGCCCTCTTCGATAATCGCCTCGTTGGGGATCGACAGAAATTCACCCCGGTCGACCACGATTTCCATCACATGATAGCGGCTGTTGATGCGCCCGCTGGCTGCGAGCGTCGCCTCGACCATCACACCACCGCCTTGGGGCTGGACCCTGGTCACGCGAGCCTGATACATGGACGATTTCGACTCGGGTGGGAAAGCGCGTACCCGTTGCCCAACCTTCACGAGCCCAGCGTCGGGAGGATCGAGATACGCGGTCAGAGTCTTGCCGGACGAATCGATGGTCCCGGCCGTACGCACCCACATCTGAATCGGACGTAAGGACGTTTGACTCAGCGTCAGGGTGAGGTCGACTGCCTGTGATTCGCTGACCTTGGTTCCGGCCTTGCCGGGCCGCGTGTGGCTCCGAACATTCTGGGCGTGCGCCGCGCCGATGGCAAGAAAGGAAAGGATCAGGAGACCTGCTGACACCGGATTAGTGACAGTAATTGTCCTTGCTATCCATGATGTGCGTACCCCAGGGAAACAGACCAACATTGAACACCTTCTCAATCGCTTCCGTCTTGGCGTCGATGATCACAACCGCGTTTTCAGTCGAATCGGCAAGGTAGATCTTCTGATCGGCCGTATCCGTCGTGGCGGTCTCAAGCTGAATGTTCGTGCCGATCTTAAGGCGGCCGGCTGGTCTGAGCGTTTCCATATTGTAAACGTACACGAAGGCCGTAGTAGAGCTGATTACAAATGCCTTGCCGCCGGCAAAGTTAACTCCCGTCATATTCGGGCCCGCTTCCAGAGTCGCGGCCACTTTGTTCGCCTTGATATCAATGATCGAGATAGTGTTATCTCCGTTGTTGGGAGTGATGGCGTATTTGCCGTCGTGGCCCATGTAGATGCGCCAGGGATTCGGGCCGACCCGGATGACCTTCACCACCTTGTCTTCGCGGGGATCGATGACGGTAACCACTCCCAAGTCGCCGTCAGCGGCGTATAAGTACTTGCCGTCAGGAGAGAACATGGCAACGTTGATGCCCTTAATCTCACCCAGATAGCGATCCGGGTCCAGCTTGGCGAAAGCGGGTGTCTCGGCAAGTTGAATCTTCTTCATCAGCTCGTGACGCCGCACGTCGACCACGCCGATCCAGTGCGCGCCGTAGTTGCCAACATACGCTTTTGACCCATCCGGCGTGAACGTGACATTGAGTGGCTCCTTAAAGCCGGAAATGGTTTTGACTTTTGTCAGCGAAACCATATCAATTACGGAAATGGAGTCCCCTTGGGGATTGCCTTGATAGTACCAGCGGGAATCCGGCGAGAAAGCCAGGTGCTCCGGAGCGAAGTCTACCGGGATCACTTTCACTAACTGCAAGGTAGCCGTGTCGACGATGTAGGCCTTGTTGGCGCGCGTTCCGCCCGTGACGACGTAACGCCCGTCAGGCGACATCATCACCATGTGCGGATTCACGTTGTTGCCTAGAAAAACACTGCCAACCATCTTGTGGGACTTGATGTCCATGAAGGCCAGATCGTTCGAGTCCCGGTTGACGATCATGACGACGGAAGTAGGGTCGGTTATCTTGACCACTGCCGCGCGTGACCCTACGGTGGACAGGGCCAAGCCAAAGGCTAGAACACAACCAACCTTGATGAATTTAACATGCAACATTATTTTCCCTCTTCCATTTAAGCGTAGCCTAGAACGCGACCTGGAAACGGACTCCAGGCACAAAGTAACCGACTGCGTCCGCCCCTGGCCGTGACTCCACAACGTGCGTGAGGTGGAACGAGAGCCGGAGTCTCTCCGAAAGGCGAAAGTTATAGTAACCTTCCACCAAATCTTCACTGCCGAACGAGGGGACGTTGGTTTTCGCGTACCCGATCGCCCAAGTGTCCCCAGGATTGACCACCAGGCGCTTCTGTACCTGGAAACCACCGCTGTAGAAGCCCATCCTGCCCAGATCAACCCGCCCAAACCCGTAGCGGCCAAACAGCGTGACGTGATCGTTGATCTTTTGATCGATACTCACACCCATGGCCTTGCGGTAGTGCTGACCGGTACCCTCCCGCGGCGTATTGTCCGCCCGGCCCCACAATCGATAGTTACCCTCAGCTAAGCCACGCGGTCTTGCGACGTAGTCGACCTCCGCCATCGAGAAGACGGACTGGTCCAGGTTCGTGGCAAGCAGGTTGCTTTGCTGAAATCCCGCCTTGAACTGCAAACCGTTCTTCGGGTCGAAGACACCGACGGCCCCTACCCCATTCACCGCCAAACCTAAGGCCTGGTTGTTCGTCAGGGCGTCGCTCAAGAACTGCGTGAATTCGTCATTGGCTGCCACGTTCCGATCGAAGTAGTTGGTGAGATCCAGCCGGCCGGCGCTGATCGCCAGTCTCTGGCCGAATAGTTCCGTTCTGACCCACGCTTCGCGCAGGTTCACTGTGTTTTGAGCGGACAGGCGGGAAGTGAAACTGTTGAGAAGACTCAGGCCTTGAACTTCGGGATCGGGGGGCGGGCCGGTGAGACCCACCAGGTCGGCAAAAAAGATCGTATGTTGCGCTACTTTGGCGGTAAACACCACATCGGCGGACGCAAGCTCGTAGGTGTGACCGTCGGGTTTGGCGGGCGCGCCCATGCTCTGGACGGCTGACTGTACGGCGACAGCCGCACTCACACCCACACCAACGCTCTTGTCTTTCTGGTCCGAAAGGGCTTCCTCGATCTTGTCCGCGATGTTCTGCCGCCGATACACTCTTTCCCGTTGATATTGAATGACCTTCTTGGCGCCAGGAGTCGGCTGGTCGTATTGGTTGCCGTTCTTATCCACGTAGGTCTCGATCTTCTTGGTGCGCGTTTCCGGTTCGGACAATACGGTGGTGGCTTCGAGATCGCTGACCTTCCTTTCGAGTTCTGCGATCCGGGCGAGTAGCGCCTGCGGGTCCGTGGCCGATTGTGCGGCTGTAGTTGCCGCTCCGGGAAGATCCAGAGTCTCGAGCGTCACCGCTATCGTCTGGGAGCTCGGAATCGTGACCTCTTGGGAGGATCGCGCGAACCCTGGCGCGTCCACCTGCAACACGTACTGGCCGGAGGGCACCTGTGTCAAAGAAAACGTGCCATCGGCGCCGGAGTTCCCGGTCTTGACCGGTGTGGCAGCAGCCCGCATGTTGGGCATGTTCGGCATGGGCGCGGCGGGAAGGTTCAGCAACAAGACCTCTGCGTTCGCCACAACGCCGCCCTTCGAATTGACGACGCGGCCGTTCACCGCCGAGGTCTGCCCAAATGCGACCGAGGCAATTAGCAAGAATCCCCAGGTCCCGGCCGCCATGCGAAATCTATCCATATTCAACTCACCTCTACCTTTGCCGGGCCTGCTGCGGTAACCAAACTCTATTGAGCGAACCGCTGTCCCGAAGAATGGCACCACACCGCCCCATCTCACGCGATACTGGCCGGAGTACTGCAAGAGAAGCCTAACATGGAAGCTTTGAGACGGCGACGGCAGGGCGGTCAACTCGGGGTGAGTGACCGGTCACTGACAGCTCACATATGCCTCAACTCCTATGGGTTCAATGTCTTGTCAGTTGGGTGCGGGCCTCTGCTTACTGCACACTCTCACTGAAAGTCGTGGTGGTACGACCTGCCGGTCCATCCTGCTGAATCGAGAAACGCCACGTACCACTCATGGGGAAATTGCCCTTCGCGTGATATCTTCCGGTTTCCCCGGTGGGAGTCAGTTTGATGTCGGCCGACATCGGCGCCATTCCCGCCATCGGCATGGTCGAGGTGAGGACAACCCGACCCGCGTCAACTAGCCGACCGTTCGATGCGGATTTGAACTCAATCATGAAATCATCGTTTCCCTGGCTCAAGGTGCCCGTGTCATTGAGGAACGTGATCTCGATATCGCCGGCGCGATGGGTCTCAATAACTTTGGAGGCGCTGGTCTTCTTGCAACCGATGAATCCGACTGCGGCGATCGCCACAAGGACCAACCCGGCGCGGCCTGGCTTATCCCACACCGGTTGCTTACTTACACCGCTCGGCGAGACTGGGCTTTTCACGATATTTTTCGTGGCAATTCGAGCAGGCGGTCGTCATGGTGTCGGCAACGGTCAGGATGTTGTCCTGGTTCTTGGACTGAGCGGCCTTGTACACGGCGATGCCCGCCTCCCGAAGCCCTTGGACGAACTTCGGCCAGTCCGCGTTCCGGATGGGGACATCGAGCCCGTTGGAGCATTTGCGGCCGGGAACCGAAAGCAGCCTGGCCGCCTCCGCGAGCGCCAGACCGCTATTCTCGACGGCCTCCCACTTGCCGTAGGTATTGGCCAGAGGATCGGTCGCTACCGACGGATCTTTGGCCGGCGGAACGTCCGCCGGATTCTGGTTTTGAGCCGCGAAGACCACATTCGAGTTGGGAAACAGGATCCCCTTCATCACTTGGGCGAGGTTCGCGGCAACCGGCGCGGCTCCACGCCCCGCCGGCTGTGCTTGCGAGAGTGGAACTGAGCCGATGCATACGAGTGTTGCGAGAAAGAGTCTAGGCATGAACAATGGCCTAAGCGTAACATGGACTTGGCTGGCCCGATCCCTCAACCTGACCAGGGAGGTGGTCAATGACCGGATTGTGACGAGACCCGACCGATTCATTTTCTAGGGATTAGACACAGAACCCCGCCCTTACGGGCAGGCTTGTCGCGATTTGCAACCACGCCCGTCAACTGGGTCCGTCAACTGCGCTCGTCAACTACGCCGACAAGCCCCGCCCGTTAGGGCGGGGTTCTGTTTAGATTTAGAAACTCCCGCGATCAAGCTGTCGAATTTCTTATTAGAACTTCTGGGACGAGAGACTAGGCGCTCAATGGACCAGGCTTGGCGTCTCGGGTTCTAAAGGTGCACCCGCCGGGGGGGCAAGGACCGACTCAATCGTATCGAAGAGTGCGTGTGCGTGGACCGGCTTGGAGATGTAGCCGTCCATGCCGCTTTCCAAAAACCGCTTTCGATCTCCGGCCATGGCGTGGGCCGTCATGGCGATGATGGGAATGTGATGACCGGTGATTCGTTCTTTTTGGCGAATCGCGGCAGTCGCTTCCACACCGTCCATGACCGGCATCTGCACATCCATGAGAATCAAGTCGAAGACTTGCTTCTCCAGCGCCTCCAGAGCCTTGGCTCCATCGCCGGCCACAACCACGCTGTGCCCCTGCTTTTCGAGTAATCGCGACGCCAGCCGCTGATTGACGAGATTGTCTTCAGCGAGTAGCACCCGCAACGGGATGCGCCCTTCACGGAGAGTATGCCCGGTTATGAGTTGGACGGGTTTCGCAACACCGTCAAACGATGCCAGGACCTTGAGGAGCGCCTCCAGTAAATCCGTCTGCAGGATAGGTTTGATCAAGTAGGCGGCGATCCCCAGCTCCCGGCAACGCAAGCCGTCCCCGCGTTGTCCGCCTGAGGTCAGCATGACGGTGACCAGGCCCGCCAGGTCCGGCGAACTCTGAATTTGCTCGACCAGCATGAAACCGTCTATATCGGGCATCTGGCAATCGACCACCATGAGCCGGAACGGTGCGCCTGCCGCATGCGCCTCTTTGAGTTGGGTCAATGCTTCCTCGGCGCCGGAGACCGCGGTCGGTCTCATCCGCCAGTAACTGAGGGTCTTCTCCAGAATCTGACGGTTAGTGGCGTTGTCGTCCACGACGAGCACGCGCACATCCCGGAGAATGGCCGGATCGGCAATCCCCAGGCGAGGCGTCGCG
>JBGPHB010000330.1:0-5837 GCA_041484155.1 Bryobacteraceae bacterium | reverse complement strand
CTCTCCTTTGAAGGGCTTCCACCCGGTGTACATGAACCAGTGGAATCTCAGCGTCCAAAGGCAGATCGGCCAAGACTGGTTGCTGAGCGCAAATTACGTGGGCAACAGCACGATTCACATGGTCAGCGGGGAGAATGTAAACCTGGCCACCTACATTCCGGGGAACTGCGTGACGGGCCAGTATGGACTGAGAGCGCCTGGCCCGTGCTCGACCACTGCGAATACGAACTTCCGCCGCGCGTTGTATCTTCAAAACCCGACGCTAGGCCAGGCTTACTCGGGTATCGGGCAAATCGATGACGGCGGGACCCAGAGCTATAATGGCCTGAACCTCTCCGCTCGGGAGCGGCTCAGCCGTGGGTTCACCGTGGCGGCCAATTACACCTGGGCGCATTGCATCGGCGATCCCTACAACCAAAATCCTCCCGCAGGGGCCGGAGTTGCTCCGGCGGGCAACCGCAGGCAATGGCGGAGCAACTGCAACGGCCCTGACGTGCGCCAACTATTCACTCTGAGCCTGGTGACCACGACGCCTAAATTCTCCAATCGGGCGTTGCGGCTGATCGCGAGCGACTGGCAATTCGCGCCGCTCCTGTCGATCAGGTCCGCGCAGGAGTTCACCGTGTACAGCGGCCTGGATATCGCGCTGAACGGGCAAGGGCTCCAAACCCCGAATCTGGTGAATACGAATCCGTACGCCGCCAACCACGATTGCCCGAGCGCGCCGTGCATCGGCTGGCTCAACAAAGCGGCGTTCGCCCAGGCCACCCCGGGAAATTACGGCAATCTGGGTTACTACAACCTGAAGGGCCCGGGCATATTTCAGTTGAACCTGGCCTTGTCCCGGAACTTCCCCGTGTGGGAGAGGCGGACGATTCAATTGCGCGCGGAAGCCTTCAATCTTCCCAACCATCTGAATCCCACCACGCCGAACGCGCCGACCGCCAACCTGACTGCCTCGAACTTCGGGCAGATCACCAACGATATCAGTGGAAACAACGGGATCGGGGCCGGCGACTATCGCGTGGTCCAGCTCGCGATGAAGTTCATTTTTTAGTTTAGTAGAATGGGCTAGTTGTTAGAGACGCCTAGGGTAACGCGGGAGTCAGCCCAAGCCGCGCCCCCTGCTTACGCGTCTCATCGCCTCCTTCCCTGGCTGCTGGCGTTGTTGGCCGCCAGCGGATGCGCCTCGCTCATCTACGAAGTAGTTTGGCTTCAATTGCTCCAACTGGTGATCGGTTCCTCGGCTGTTTCCCTGGGACTGCTGCTCGCCGCGTACATGGGAGGGTTGTGCCTGGGCAGCGCCGCTCTGGCGCGAATCGTATCCGCACGGCGCCATCCTCTGCGCGTGTATGCCCTTCTTGAACTGGGGATCGCGATCTTCGGAGTCCTGGAGTTGTTCGGCATCCCGTATGTGGGCAGGCTCTACGTAGCCGGTGCGACGGAAGGAGTCCCCGGACTGCTGTTCCGGGGCCTTCTGGTCGCCGTGTGCCTGCTGCCGCCGACGTTGCTGATGGGTGGATCGCTGCCCGCGATTGCGCGGTGGATTGAGACCACGCCGAAAGGTGTTTCGTGGCTCGGATTCCTTTACAGCAGTAACGTCGCGGGAGCCGTTTTTGGCTGCCTGCTGGCCGGATTTTACCTGCTGAGAGTCCACGACATGGTCGTGGCGACCTATGCCGCCGCGGCGATCAACGTTGCCGTGGTCCTGCTCAGTTTCGCTTTGGCCGCGCGCACGGACCACGCACCGGCGGAGGCGACCACTGCGGAGGACCGGGCTCAGCGTGTGCCAGGCGCAACGCTTGTATACATCGCCATCGGATTTTCAGGATTGTGCGCGCTGGGCGCCGAAGTGGTCTGGACTCGCCTGTTGTCCCTGCTACTGGGCCCGACCGTCTACACGTTCTCCATCATTCTCGCGGTGTTCCTGCTAGGCCTGTGGGGCGGCAGCAGCGTGGGCTCCAACCTGGCGCGCCGGATACAGAATCCTCGAATGGCGCTGGCCGGATGCCAGCTCTTCCTCGCCGTGGCGATCGTCTGGACCGCCTACACCCTGGCGCACTCCTTGCCCTACTGGCCCATCGACCCATGGCTCTCGCTGGACCCCTGGTTCAACTTCGAGATCGACCTGTGGCGCTGTGTTTGGGCCATTTTCCCGGCGACGCTTCTGTGGGGCGCCAGTTTTCCCCTGGCGCTGGCAGCCGTCGCCGCATCGAGGCAGGACTCAGGACGGCTTTCCGGAGAAATCTACGCCGCCAACACGGCTGGTTCGATCGTGGGCGCACTCGCCTTCAGTTTGGTGTTGATCCCCACCGTGGGAACACGGGGGTCGGAACAGCTCTTGATTGCACTCTCCCTTGCCGGCGCCGTGATTGCGGCCGCGTCCGTCCGCGCCACACCGCTGCGGCTGGTTTCGATGACCGTCGGGGCCGTGGTACTGGCCTGGGCGCTTACGTTGACCGTCACGGACGTTCCCTGGCAAGTCATCGCCTACGGACGCCGCATCGCGCCGGTGGCCCGGGCCTTCGACCTCTATGACCGGGCCAATCCCACCAAGGTTCTCTTCAGAGGCGAGGGGATCAACTCGTCGGTGCTGATCGCCGAGCGGGCCGGCCAGCGGCATTTTTACGTGAGCGGCAAGGCCGAAGCCTCCACGGCGCCGAGCGACATGCGCCTGGAACGAATGATGGGACATGTCCCGGCGCTGGTGCACCTGAAGCCCCGCTCCGTCCTCACGGTGGGATTCGGCGCGGGCATCACGGCCGGCTCGTTCGTGGGGTACCCGGAAATGGAGAGCCTGGTCATCTGCGAGCTCGAGCCGTTCATCCCGCCAGCGTCGACCCAGTATTTCGGCAAGCAAAACTATAACGTGTTGAACGACCGCCGGACCCGCATCGTCTATGACGACGCCCGGCACTACATCTTCACGACGAAGAATACGTTCGACGTCATCACCACCGATCCTATCCACCCGTGGGTAAAAGGGACTTCGACTCTCTATTCGAAGGAGTACTACGAGCTGGTGAAGCAACATCTGAACCCGGGTGGTGTGGTGGCGCAGTGGCTCCCGATTTACGATAGCGACGCGGCCACGGTGAAGAGCGAACTGACCACGTTCTTCGACGTCTTCCCGAGCGGCACCGTCTGGAGCAATAACGTCAACGGAGAGGGCTTTGACCTGGTCCTGCTGGGTCAGGCGGACGCCACCGTGATCAACGTGGACGAACTGCAACAGCGGCTGGACCGCGCCGCCTACTCCGCGGTTGGCGCCTCGTTGAGCGAAGTGGGATTTCACTCCGCTGTGGATGTCCTGGCGACCTATGCGGGAAGAGCCTCCGATTTGGGACCGTTTCTGGCAGGCGCTCAAATCAACGACGACATGAACCTCCGGTTGCAATACCTGGCGGGGTTGGGACTGAACTCCATGGCGTTCCAGAAGATTTATCGGGAGATGCTGACGTACCGGAAGTTCCCGGCGGGGCTTTTGGTCGGAGCCCCTGGCGGAAGAATGGACGCCCTCCGTACCCTGCTGCCGCCGGGGCGGTGAACCCCGCCCTAACGGGCAGGGCTTGCGCGTTGCACACACGAAAAGCCCCGCCCGTCAGGGCGGGGTTACATTACTTGTGGGTCCATGAATCCGTGACGTGACCCTCGGTAATCTCTTTGTTGTTCTCTTCGCAGGAGTATTCCATGATCTCCTGCCCCGGTTTCATGAGCACAAAGACTCGCGTGTTCTTGAAAGGCTTCGTGTACATCTTCGGGTCCTCAATCGTGATCTCGTAGTTTAGATGCTGGAAGTCCGGGCGTTGGATGCGTTCGATCACGTGCAAGGCGTCGCTGAGGGGATGCTCCGCGGTGTCCAGCCAGGTCTGTCCATTGAAACCGATCGTGTCGATGACCAGTGTGTCCCCATCCCACTTGCCGACCGAGTCTCCCATCCAAGTGGAGTCCAGCTTCTTAGGATGATCCCGCCCGTCCGTCGGCACCACGTGAAACATGTTGTTTTGCTCGAACAGGATCGCCAGACGATCGGATTTATGCACGAACTCTTGTGGATAAGGCGTCCCCCAGGACCGCACGTAGCCCCACGGCAGGCAATGGACTCCGTAGTCGAACCTGCCCTCCTTCTTGAATTCAGCCAACCCCGCCGGCGTGAACGGAAGCTCGCCAGCGCCCACACTCTTGCACCCCGGGGTTTCGCCGGCGCATTTTCCGTTGGCATCCTTGCTCAAGTCTCCCACCCGCGGATGGTCCCAGACTCCGCTCAGATCCGGTTTGCCATTGGGCAGGCGTGGCACAGCCTGCGCCTGCGCGACAACGGCGGCAAACAAAAGACCCGCCACAACCGTCAAGTGTGTTCTCATGCGTCCCTCCCGGTTCCGCTGACCATGCTACAAGCGGTGCCATGCGATGTCAAGCGCGGATGTTATACTGCGCGGATGTTATACGCGGATGTTATACTTAGCCCCAAACGGCCATGGCCATCCAGCTCAAACCTGTCGATGTGGCCCTCGTCGGCATCGGCGCGGCCGGCGGCATCGCAGTGTTGCCCCTGACGCGCGCCGGCCTCAAGGTAACGGCGCTCGAAGCCGGTAGTTGGATGCAGCCGAGCCAGTTCAAGCCGGACGAAATTCACAACAACGTTCGCCGGTTGGTGACCACCGGGACCAAACTGAAGAACGAAATTCCGACCTTTCGCACGGGTCCGAATCAGCCCACCCGCCGGCCGGCGAATCACGTCATGATGAACGCGGTCGGCGGAACATCCATTCACTACTACGCGAATCATTGGCGGTTCCATCCATGGGACTTCAAGGCGCGCTCGGAATCCGTCAAGCGGTACGGCCCGAATTCGATCCCCAAAGGGACGACGCTCGACGATTGGCCCCTCTCCTACGACGACCTGGAACCGTTCTACGACAAGCTCGAATACGAAATCGGCGTATCCGGGAAAGCCGGCAACATCCAGGGAAAAATTGATCCCGCGGGCAACACGTTCGAGGGGCCGCGTGCGCGCGAGTATCCGATGCCGCCGCTCCGCGACACCGAGTTCACCGATCTTATGCAAGCCTCCGCACGAAAGCTAGGCTGGAATCCGCACCTGGCGCCGGCGGCGATCAATTCGCGTCCGTATGGCGGCCGTTCGGTCTGCGCCTACCATGGCTACTGTGACACTGGCGGATGCCACATCGACGCGAAGAACTCGACGGCGGTGACCACGATCCCGGCCGCCCAAAAGACCAAGAACCTGACCATCGTGGAGCGAGCTCACGTCACCCGCATCCTGACCGATAACAACGGGAAAGTCACCGGCGTGCAATACCTGAAAGGCGGCCGCGAGTACTTTCAGCCGGCCAAGGTCGTCCTGGTGGCGTCATATACCTACGAAAACTCCCGTCTGCTGCTGCTTTCCAAATCCAAGGCCTACCCCAACGGCTTGTCGAATAACCACGGCCAGGTGGGCAAACACTACATTGGCCATTGGGCCGGACGCGGGTGGTGCTCGGCTCTCTTCCCCGTTGAACTGAACCTGTGGTACGGCGCGATGGCCCAGGGCGTCTCCATCAGCAACTGGTCTGAAGATAACTTCGACCATTCCGGCCTGGGGTTCATCGGAGGCGGGACTATTTTTGTAAATCACGAGAGACATCCGATTGCGGCGGCGTCGATGGAAACCTTCGGCCGCGCGCCGTCCTGGGGTTCCAAGTGGAAGGCATTCGTCCGCCAGAACGCGGACCGCTGGATCGCGGCCTATGTTCAGTGCAATTCGTTCCCGTACGAAAATACCTACCTCGATCTAGACGCGGACGTGAAGGATCCGCTGGGAGACCCGGTCT
>JBGPHB010000329.1:0-5838 GCA_041484155.1 Bryobacteraceae bacterium | reverse complement strand
TGTCCTCTTTTGTCCTCTCAACCCGCTCCCTTACGGTCGCGGTTCGGTAAGCGGCTGATAGCGCAGGGTGCCGATACCGAACCGCGACAGTAATGGAGCGGGCTGAACGAATTCCTTACACCTTCTGACGGGCGGGGCTTTATCGTACGTTTACAACACCCCGCAAGCCCTGCCCGTCAGGGCGGGGTTCAGCTGGTACGAGTCTTTGGTTGCGGCTTTGCCGCGGGCCATCTTGTTTTTCCTACTTCAACCGCCGCTGAAGCTCGTCGAAGAAGTTCAGCAGGAAAGTGACCCGAAGCTGCGCCTCTCGACCCTCGAGTGGCATCAGCGCGATGACATGCTTGCCATCCGGCGCGAGATCGTAATTCCTCCACTGCCCCACATTCGCAAGCCGCTTATCAGACCACAACCGCGGCTTGTCTGCAAGGAACGAATCGCCTTCCACCCTGTAGGTTGCGACCATAATCTGGTTCTCTTCGGTCCGGAAAAACAACTCGTGGCTATTCCGCGACCACGCGGGATAGAGGCCGCCGCCGTTTGAGATCGGCACCCGGCTGTTCTTGTCGGGAAACGCCCGCACGTATATCTGGGGCATCCCCGAATCGTCCGCATAGTAAGCCACCCACCGCCCGTCGGGAGAAATGGCGGGGTGTCCCTCGCGGAAGGTCAGCTTCGGGAGCATTTCCGGTTTGCCGGCTCGCAATCCGGCGGCGTCACTCAAGACGGGTACGGTCCAAATGTCGTACTCAGTGCCCTTTTGCGGATTCACTTCCTGGAACGCCAGGCGCTTGCCATCGGCCGTGAAGGACCACGGATACTGGGGAACGGTGCTTTGGGTGAATTGCAGCGGTGTGGAGGCGCCGTCGGCGCGGGCCCAAAACATCCCGCCTAGCCCTCGAAACAGGACGTATCGGCCGTCACGACTCCACAGCGGATACTGGAATCCTGCACCGGAAGTAAGGCGCTGACCAGCATCACGCTGCCCGTCAAAAACCCAGATGTCTCCTCCCACTCCCAGTGTGACTCGGGTGCCGTCGGGCGATAAGCTGGGATAGAGATAATCGCCGGGCTTGGCCAAGAAGGGCCGTGTTGTTCCGGTGCTGTCCAGCCATTGCACGGTCACCAGTCCGCCTCCGGACGCCCCGCCGCCTCCATAGATGAGCGTACCGTTGCGAGAGAAATCCAGCTCCGCGGAACCGAAGGCCGCGCTGTAGGAAACCTGTTCGACGACCGGCACGGGAGTGCCGCTCACCTCCAGCCGATTCAGGTCGAACGCCTGAGCAAACAGCGTGCCACGGTTTACATAGGTGAGGTATCCATGGTCCTTCGAAGTGGCCACGTAGCGGCCATACGTTCCCCCGCGATGGAGGGTTCGGCGGCGCTGGTCCGCGAGGGACACCACTTCGATGCTCGCTTCGTTAAATCCGTTTACCGCGGTATGCGCAGTGAACAAGACTGCCGCGCCGTGAGGCAGTAGCTGCGGCCAGCGCTGGGTGATTTCTCCGTGCTCGCTGTCCAATGCGGTGAGGGGCGCAGGTTTGCCTCCGGCCGCGGAAACCCGCGACAGTCCCGCGCCGTTGGAGCCCAGGGCCACGATGATGTTATCGTCCTCACCCCAACTTCCGCCACGCGGGTTGGCGGCCGCGTCACACACGAAGATGGGCTCACCGCCTTCGACCGAAATCTTGTTTATCTTGGCTCGCGCGAAGAATGCTACCCACCGCCCGTCCGGCGAAAAGAACGGAGCGAAGGCTCCCTCGGTGCCCGGCATTTCGACGGCTTTGAGCTGGTCGAGCTTGCGAGTGAAGAGCCGTGCCTGCGACACATACACCAGCCGGTCTCCATCCGGCGAAATGATCGCGTGGGCTCCGGGTTCGTAACCGGGCGACGAATCGGGCCCCAGGTCTACATCCAGTCGCATCAGCGGCCGCAGGATAGGGTCAGCCGGTCTTAACGCGCGCCACAGGAAAACGGCCAGGATCACTGACACCACCGATAACGCCGCTGCGACCATCCAGGAGAATTTGCTCCTTGGCGCCGCCGGGACACTTGTCTGCGATCCACTCTCCGCGATCCACTTTAACTGGGTCTTCAAATCATGGACCGTCTGAAAGCGCTCTTCCGGATCCTTAGCCAGACAGGTCTTCACCAAATGCCCGAACGCGGCTGGCGACAGCGGACTGAGCGAAGAGATGGGTGCAGGATCACGTTCCAGAACGGCCGCCATCACGCTCACCGACGTCTCGCCGCCGAAAGCGCGCTGGCCTGTCGCCATCTCGTAAAACACCGCACCCAGAGCAAAGATATCGCTCCGCTGGTCCGCCTCTTTGCCTTGCACCTGCTCCGGCGACATGTACTGGAACGTTCCCACGATCGTCCCTTGGCGCGTCAGCGGCTGGCCCGGAGGCATCGACATGGTGGCGTCCAACTCGGTGGATGCCGGGACCGCGAAAACATTGGATTTCGCCAATCCGAAATCCATCAGCTTGGCTCCGGACTTGGTCAGCATGATGTTACCCGGCTTCAGATCGCGATGAATGACTCCGCTCTTGTGCGCTTTCTCCAGTCCTTCGCAAATTTCAGTGCCGTATTTCAGCACCTGCCCGGTCGGCAGCGGCCCCTTCTTCAACCGATCCGCCAGTGTCTCGCCTTCCAGATACTCCATCACCAGATAGTCGATTCCGTCGTGATGGCCGACGTCGTGCAGTGCGCAGATGTTCGGATGGTTGAGCGACGCGATGGCTCGCGCTTCGCGGTCGAAGCGCTGTTTCGCTTCCGGATCGTCTGACAGATGTGCTCGCAGAATCTTTATGGCGACGCTGCGATCGAGACGGGTATCGCGGGCGCGATAAACCTCGCCCATCCCACCTGCGCCGAGAGACGACTGGATCTCATAAGGCCCGAGTCTCGCGCCCGCGGAAAGTGGCATAGCCGCCCGACTACTATTTCTGTTCGGCCTGCGTCGTCGTCATGGGGCCCATGCCGACGATTTGCAGGACGCATTCCGTGTCCTTGGCGCCGTCGTAGTGAATCCCGTTCGCCAGGTCGACAATGTAGCTTCCGGCGGGCGCCGGGTAGGTGCTGGCGGGATCGTACTTGGGGCCGGTGCCGATCCACCATGTGCCGGAGAGCACCGTGATGTAACGTTCCGTCGAGTGGAAATGGGGACGGCTCATGTTGCCCGGGTGCCACTTGAGGAGTTGAATGTAGATGCCGGGTTTGGAAGGGTCGCCTTGAATGGTCGCGGTGTCGTTGTTGGCGCCTTTTTTCCAAACGATCTTGTCGGGTGCGGTGTAGGTGACGGCCTTCGGGTCGGGTTCAGCGGCGCGGCTGGAGATAACCAGAACGGCAGCCGCGGCCACGAGGACCAAGCGTTGGAGAGTTGACATGATTTCTAATATACCGCTGAAGGCTCTACGTTTTGCTGCCGAACCCCGCCCTGACGGGCGGGGCTTGCGGCGCGGTTATAAACGCCGGTCGCAAAACGCGATTATAAAACAACGAGGGGTATACGGCGCTCGCGGCTATGCTGTTCTGTGGGGCAGGCAGTCTTGCCGGCAGGCCGGCGTCCGCGCCGGTCTTCTTTCGTAGAAAGGCCGTCCGACTGCCAGTCTTTCCTCGTGGTGCGGATCACTATCGCCCGACGGAGCAGTCACGGTAAAGCAAACACGACCAGCGACTCGCTGTTGCTCGGGTTCGGGTCGGTGATCCCGCTCCCGCCTGCGGCGACCACGGCCACGTACTGTTTGCCGTTCTTGCCTTGAAAGGTCATCGGCACCGAGATGGCGCTGTAGTCCAGCTTAGCGACCCAGAGTTCCTTGCCGGTCCTGGAATCAAAAGCGCGGAAGCGGCGATCGTTCGCCGCACCGATGAACACCACTCCGCCAGCTGTCGCGATGGGACCACCGAGATTCATCCGGCCGGTCTTTTGCTTGCTCTCCGGGAGTTCTTCGGTGATGCCGAGCGGGACTTGCCAGGCGAACTCTCCCGTGTTCGCATTCACTGCGGTCAGCCTGCCCCACGGAGGTTTCTGACAGGGCCAGCTACTCTCGCCGCGCGTGAGGCCATCCTTGTCGACGAGTTTGCTCCAGAACCGCGGAAGCGCGCCAATGACGCTGGCGCGGTCGAAGAGCACCCGCGAGCCTTCCGGTTTGTTCTCGACCCAGCCGATGCTGCCTTCGTCCGACGTATTCACAAAGACATACCCGAGCCTCGGATCGGACGCGGTCCAGCCCCAGTTGGCGCCACCAATCGAACCGGGGAAAACCGCGGTGCTTCTGGGCTTGGAGCCTCTCTCGTTGTACACGTACGGCGTGAACGGGCCCGCGTTGTAAAGCCCGCCGCTCTTTTCAAAGAGTTCCCGGCAGGCTTTCTCATGCTCCGGATTTGTATCCGCCGCAGTGACGATGTCGTCCGGCTTGAAACTGGTCCGCGCGATCGCGGGCGGCTTTACTGGGAACGGCTGCGTTGGCGAAGTCTCCTCGCCCGGCGCATCGCTCTTGGGGACCGGGCGCTCTTCGACGCCGAATACAGGCTTGCCGGTGACACGGTCCAGAATGTACATCCAACCGGACTTGGTGACCTGCGCAAGCACCGGGATCTTCTTGCCGTTTTGCACGATGTCGATCAGCCCCGGAGCCGGCGGCAGATCCATGTCCCACAAGTCGTGGTGCACCGCTTGAAAATGCCACTTGTATTTGCCCGTGGCGGCATCCACGGCCACGATCGAATTGCCGAACAGGTTCGCGCCTTTTCGATCGCCACCGTAATAGTCGCTGGCCGGACTGCCGAAGGTCGTGTAGACGATGCCGCGCTCCTGGTCCACGGTCATGGAGAATCCCCAATTGTTGACGCCAGAGCGGTCTTTCCAACTTTCGCCTTCCCATGTCTCATGACCCACTTCACCCGGCCGCGGCACCGAGTGGAACTCCCACAGCTTCGCGCCGGTGCGGACGTCGTAGGCGCGCGAATCACCGTGGGGGCCGGTTGCCGGTTGTTCCTGCACGTTCGCCCCAACTAATAGAAGATTCTTGTAAAGCGTCGGAGCCGAATCGTGGGGAACGCCCAATTCCACCACGCCCTCGTTGCCGAATCCGGGCACAATCTGCCCGGTCTTCGCGTTGAGGGCCATCATGCGCGCGCCGGTGGTGAAGACGATTCGCGGCGGAGCGTCCTTTTCGCCGGGCCAGTAGGTCACGCCTCGTCTGGACGGCGTTGCGTTCTTCGGCTCGTAGCTCCAGATTTCTTTCCCGGTTTCCGGCTGGAGGGCAACAATGCGTCCTCCGGCGGGCAGATACATCACGCCGTTGACGACAATGGGAGTCGCTTCGGAAAAACCTGCGATCCCCGCCATCCTCTTGTTGTTTTCACTCTCCGATCTCAAGCGGTAGGACCAGGACCGCGTCAGTGTCGCGACATTCCTGGTGTTGATTTGCGTCAACGGGGAATAGCGGGTGCCGGCAAGGTCGTGATTGTACGTCGGCCAGTCCCCGGTTTGCGCCAGCGCGGCCGGCAGCACCGCAAGAGCGGCCCAGATGAGTCGTCCGCGTGGGGCAGGCAGTCTTGCCGGCAGGCCGGCGTCGGCGCCGGTCTTTTTTCCTAAAGAAAGCCGGCACGAATGCCGGCTCGCCGCCAAGACTGGCTGCCCCACAGAGTTGCAGAGCCGCAACCAAAGAGTTGTACGCCAGCGGAACCCCGCCCTGGCGGGCGGGGCTTGCGGAGGGTTGTAAACGCACGATAAAGCCCCGCCCGTCAGGGCGGGGATCGGTTTGGAAATGCACGCGGTCGAATCTTCGCAGCCTGCGAAGACTTCGGGAATTGGCAATACAATTCTTTCAG
>JBGPHB010000328.1:0-5857 GCA_041484155.1 Bryobacteraceae bacterium | reverse complement strand
CGCGAAGGCTCGGCTGGCACGACGGTGCTGGGCCCGTTGCCCACCGCGGCAAACCTCGACGAGATCCGCGGCCGTGCGGATGCGTTGTCGGTGGAGACCAGCTGGCGGGCATACTACGACCACGTCGAGAAAGGTCTGAACGGGATCGCAGCCGCCTATATCTTCGAAGCTCTCGCCGACGTTCTGAGCGCGGCATCCGCGCAGGACTGGCGGGGATCCCTGGCGCGGCAATTGCTCAGCATTATTGAAGACGCAGGGTTTGTTCGGTCCTCTGGCGGTGAATGGGAGGCCACTGGAATCCTGCCGCGCATGAACGCAGCCGGGTTGACCGGCGAACTTCTGCGCGATTATCCGGACCATCGTCTCGACGTCGAGTTGCTGCGCCGCTGCGGTCCGCGTTTGGCCGATGTTCTGGCCGGGCGCGCGGACGGTCGCGACGTTCTCTTCACCGAGGAAGGGTTCGGATTCCTGGAGCAGTTCTATCGTGAATCGCCCGCGTCGGCATTCTACAACGCGCTGGCGGCGAACTTCGTCGCTGATCTTGCCTCCGGATGTTCCGGGACCGGCGCGCTCCGCGTACTCGAAGTTGGCGCCGGAACCGGTGGCACCACCTCGCATATTCTTCCGCGGCTGGCTGGACGCCCGGCTCATTACGTCTTCAGCGACGTTTCTCCGCTGTTCCTCGAAAAGGCCCGCGCGAAGTTTATCGAGTATCCGTTTCTGACCACCAAGTTGCTGGATGTGTCGAAGGATCCGACGGCCCAGGGCTTTGAGCCGCGCTCTTTCGACCTGGTCATTGCGGCCAATGTTCTGCACGCCACGCCGGACGTCGAGCCCGCGGTGAAGCGCCTTCGCGAATTGCTGGCGCCGGGCGGAGTGCTGCTGTTGCTCGAAATCACGCGCCATCCGCTTTGGCTCGACATCGTCTTCGGCCTCATGGACGGCTGGTGGAAATTTGAAGACCTGCACCGGCGGCCGAGCCATCCGCTGATGCGCGGCCACCAATGGCGGGAACTCCTGGAGGAGTGCGGCCTCGAGTCGGCCGCCGTCATCTCAGATAGCGTTTCCGGGGAACCGGCGCAATCCATGATTGTGGGCGGCAGGCCCGTCGAAACCGTTAGCGAGGAATCGAAACATTGGCTCATCTTCGCGGATGAGAAACGCAGCGTGGGCCGGCGGCTGGCCGCAATTCTTGGGGCCAGAGGTCACCGGTCGAGTCTCATTTTCCCCGGCAATGAGGTGCGTCCCATTGCCGGCGAAGTCGCCGGCGTGATTCATCTGTGGAGTCTCGACACACCTCCGATCGACGGCCCGGGCGCTTTCGAACCAGCACAAGCGCTCGGGTGTGGAAGCCTGCTCCCCATTCTGCAAAACGTGATCCTCGGCTCGCCGTTGGCGGAACGAATCCTGGTGTTAGTGACGGCGGGGGCGCAGACGACCGGGCCCGAGGAAGAGCCAGCGCCCCTGCAAACTCCGATCTGGGGCTTCGGCAGGGTGGTGCGCAAGGAATGGCCAGAACTTCGGTGCCGCATGATCGACTTGAGCGCGGAGTGCCTGGATCAGGAGGTCGTTGCTCTCGCCGAGGAAATCCTGAGCGACGCGGAGACCCACGTTTGGGAAGAGGAGATCGCGCTGCGCGCCGGCGCGCGTTTCGTTCACCGGCTGCGCCCCACATCGCTGGCGCGGATCGCGGAAGCCGCGCCGCCGGTTCCCGCCGCTCTGGAAGACGGTTGGCGGGCCGAGATTCCCACCATCGGGTCGCTGGACAGCCTGGTTCTGCGTCGGTTCGAGCGTCCGGCGCCCGGGCCGGACCAGGTGGAGGTCGCCATCCATTCAGCGAGCCTGAACTTTCGCGACGTAGTGGTGGCCATGGGCGCAGTGAGGGGGCTCGAGTCCGAGAAGACCTTCGGCGACCGGCGGCTCGGATTCGACCTGGCAGGAACCGTCACTCGATGCGGCGAAGCGGTCGGGCATCTGAAACCTGGCGACGAAGTTCTGGGCATCGCGCCAGGCGCGTTTGCTTCTTACGCCGTGACCAATTCCGTGCTGGTGGTCCGCCGCCCGCCGCGGATTACGATGGAGCAAGCATCCACCGTGGCGGTCGCGTTTGTGACGGCGTGGTACGCCCTGGGGCGTTTGGCGCGGCTCGGAAAAGGCGAAACGGTCCTGATCCACGCGGCTTCCGGCGGCGTCGGGATCGCCGCGATTCAAATCGCCAAGCTGGCCGGCGCCCGCGTCTTCGCTACAGTCGGCAGCGCCGCAAAGCGTTCCTTCGTCGAAGCCTTGGGCGTCGAGGCCGTGATGGATTCGCGAACGCTCGCCTTTGCGGATGAAGTTCGAGAGCGGACCGGAGGGAAAGGGGTCGACGTCGTCCTGAATTCCTTGCCGGGCGAGGCGATCGAGCGGGGCTTCTCGGCGCTTGCCCCGTACGGGCGATTCGTCGAGCTGGGCAAGGCCGACATTTATCAAAACCATCGCATCGAACTTGGGCCCTTCAAGAGAAACCTGTCGTTCTTTGCGGTCGATCTCGATCGAATGTGTATCGAACGGCCGGACTTCATCGGCGAAATGCTCCGGGAAGTGGTGGACCAGTTCGCCTCCGGCGCCCTTGAGCCTCCGCCTTATAGCGAGTTCGAAATGACGAAGCTCGCCGACGCGATGCGCTTCATGGCCCAGGCGAAGCACATCGGCAAGGTTGTCATCAGAAATGCGGGCGAGGTGAAGGTGCGCGCCCCGATCCCGGAACGGCCGCCGGTGCGGCCGGATGCGACCTATCTCATTACCGGTGGCCTCGGCGGGTTAGGGCTGCTGGTAACCCGCTGGCTGGTGGAGCGCGGAGCGCGAGCCGTCGTCCTGGTGGGACGGAGCGCGCCATCGCTTGAAACCGGGGCGAGTCTTTCGGAGCTGAGGGCGAACGGCGTCCGAATCGAAGCCGTCGCGGCCGATGTCGCCCAGCCGCGGGATGTGGAACGAACCCTCGATTTCATCCGCGCGAACTTGCCGCCGCTGCGCGGCGTCCTTCACGCCGCGATGGTGCTGGAAGACACGGCGCTGGCCGAACTCACCGCGGACGGCCTCCATCGCGTCATGTCGCCGAAGGTCCTTGGGGCATGGAATCTGCACGCGCAGACGCTCGGCGACCCGCTCGACTTTTTCGTGTCCTTCTCTTCCATCACATCTTTACTCGGGAACCCGCTGCAAGCCAATTACGCGGCCGCGAACGCATTTCTCGACTCGTTCGCCATCTACCGCCGCCGGCGAGGACTTCCGGCGACCACCATCAACTGGGGTGTGATTTCCGGCTCCGGATACGTCGCTCGTCATCCAGAGGTGGAAGAGTATCTCAACCGGCAGGGCTATCTGAGCTTCACTCCGAAACAGATCCTCGATGCGCTGTCGGATCTTTTGCGGTACGACGTGCCGCAGGTGATGGCCGCGCGCATCGACTGGAAACGGCTGGGTGACTTCGCGCCGCGAGCGGCCGCGTCTCCCAGAATCCGGCATCTGGTCCCGGCCGGCGAGGGCTCCCCAGGTCACGTTGTGAAGGGTTCGATCCGAGCCTCGCTCGAAGGCGAAAACCCCGCCGAGCGCCCGCAGCGCGTGGAACTGTATCTTCGCGAACAAGTCTCCAGATTGCTCGGCGCTTCTCCGGCGGGGATTGACGTCGACCGGCCTATCACCGATCTCGGACTCGATTCGCTGATTGCCGCCGAGTTGACCGTGGTTCTGGAGCGGGACCTGGACATCAAGGTCGCGGGCGCCAGGCTGCTCGGCGGAGCGAGTGTCCGCGCGCTCGCCCAAGATATTCTCGCGCTCCTAAATCTGGCGTCGCCCAAGGCAGTTCCTGCACAATCCTGGCCCGCCCCGGAAGACACCCACAACAACGGAATCGCGATTGCACCTTCACTTGAAGAGCCGGCCGGCGAACCCGTGGACTATACGTCACTCGATTATTCGCATTGGTCCCGAGCCCAGCGAGCGATCAAGGCGGTGACCACGACCGGATTCAAATTTCTAGCGCGGGTAAAAACGCAGGGGATGGAAAACATCCCGCGGCAGGGCCCGTGTCTGCTGGTGGTGAATCATCTGAGCATGGCGGATGTGCCTCTGGTACTGACGCTGCTGCCGCGGCGCGCCATCATCCTGGCCGTCGATGAGCTGAAGGCCTACCGGATGGTGGATTGGTTTGTGTCGGACATGGGCCAGGCGATCTACCTGGCGCAGAACCAGGCAGACCAACAACCCTTGCAGAAAGCTCTGACGGTCCTGAAGGCGAATGGCCTCCTGGCGCTGGCTCCCGAGGGATCGCGCAGCAAGACCGGGCTGCTCCGCGGTCAAACCGGAGTGGCTTACCTGGCGACTCGAGCGGACGTGCCGGTGGTTCCGCTGGTTGCCTGGGGCCAGGAAAAGTGGCGGGACCGATGGAAGCGCATCCGCCGGATTCCGATCCAGGTGCGCATCGGCGCGCCCCTGCGTTTCCCCCAGGGGAACGCGTCGCCGATGCTGCTCCGCCAGTATACCGACGAGATCATGGCCCGGCTCGCGGCCATGTTGCCGCCTGAGTACCGCGGCGTCTACGCCGGCGCGGTCGAGGAACCTGCCGGGAAGACACAATCCGCGGTCTCAGGGTCGGCGCGATGAAATTCTCGCTGCTGATCGAGATTCAATTGGCAGCGCCGACCCGCAGCGCCGAAAGGCGGGCTTTTCGCGAGTGTGTCGGGCAGGCGACGCTGGCCGACGAGCTGGGCTATCACGAAGTTTGGGCCGTCGAGCATCACGGATTGATCGAGTATTCGCACTGCTCGTCACCCGAGATCTTGCTCGGCTACATCGCTGCCCGCACCAGGCGAATCAGACTGGGACACGCCGTCACCCTGACGCCATACCGCTATAACCACCCCATCCGCGTAGCGGAGCGAATCGCGGTGCTGGATATTCTTTCCGAAGGCCGCGTCGATTGGGGATCGGGGAAAAGCTCGTCCCTGGTCGAGCAAGGCGCCTTCGAAATCGATCGCGCCGAACTGGACGGCCAATGGCGAGAGGCGCTGGAGATGATCCCGCGGATGTGGCGCTCCGATTTGTTCGAGTGGGAGGGCAAGTATTTTCATATTCCTCCGACCGCGATCCTGCCCAAACCGGTTCAGCAGCCTCATCCTCCGATTTTTGCCGCCTGCTCCCGGCCCGAAACTGTCGAACTGGCCGGCTCGCTCGGCATCGGATCGCTCAACTTCACCGCGGGAAACGACGAGTATCTGAGGAATAAGATTGCATCGTACCGGTCCGCCATCGCCACGGCTCGGGGACTCGCGGGCACGGTCAACAACCGTTTTTGCTGCACTCCCACCACCCTGGTGCTCGACGACGACCGCCAGGCTTGCGAATACGGCTTTCGGGGTTCCCGATTCTTTCAGGAGTCGCTGGCCACCTATTTTTTCTCCCGGGAGCGAATCAGCGGCCCGATCGACGTCTCGCGAGATCCACTCTCCACATCCCAACTGGAGAAGGCGATGGCGGCGCGCAACGGCCCGGGTTCGGTGCTGACGTCCGTGATTGGAGATCCGCAAGCCGCCATCGAAACGGTCAGCCGGTTTCAGGCAACCGGTGTCGACGAACTCATCCTGGTGATGGACATGGGAACCGTACCGCATGAAATCGTGACTCAGTCCTTGCGCACGTTCGCGGAAAAAGTCATGCCTCACTTTGGCTAGTCTCCTGTCCCAGAAATTCTAATAAGAAATCCAACGGCGTTTCTACATTTTCTGAAGCAGAACCCCGCCCTGAGAAGCTGTAAGGAATTGTCCTCTTTTGTCCTCTCAACCCGCTCCCTTACGGTCGCGGTTCGGTAAGCGGCTGATTG
>JBGPHB010000327.1:0-5863 GCA_041484155.1 Bryobacteraceae bacterium | reverse complement strand
TTCGACCCGATGCTCCCAGTCTGTGATCCGGGAGAAGAGCTGCCGTTCGGCGCCTTCGATGTCGCACTTCACGACCACCTTCTCGCTCGTACCCATCAGATCGACGAGGGGAATCACCGGAATCCCCGAGGGCGAGGGAGGTCCCATACGCATGCCCCAGGCGCCGTTTCCGGAGTCCTCGATTTGCGCGAATCCCCGTTCCGCGCCGACGAAAGCGCACAGGGCGATGCACCGGTTCTCCAATCCGGCACTCCGCAGGTTTTCGAGCAGCATGGCGAAATTGGCGCGGTCGGGCTCGACGGCGACCATCCTCGCCGCGGGAAACGCCCGCAGAAGGAAAATCGCGCTCAGGCCGATGTTGGCGCCCAAGTCGATCAGCACAAGGGGTGTGACCTGGGCGGTATAGGGAGCGTAGGCTTGCTCGATAAAGACTTCGTCAAATACTTTTTCATCAGTGGTGCCGGCGCGCAGCGTGACGGACATTCCGCCGCGAAGCGCATAGTGGCAGGCGCCCGAATGGAACCGCCGGATCAGGGCATGCAAGAAATATCTGACCTTACCGGAAACAACCAGATCGGACCTGAGAATGTTGCGGATCTTCTTCACTGGGCGGAGAACAACCAACCTCACGGAGCAGCATAGCCACAACCAATTGACCCGGACTGTAGTGGGGCGGGCAATCTTGCCGGCAAGCCGGCTTTCGTGCCGGCTTTTTTCCAGAAAGCCGGCCTGGAGGCCGGCTCGCCGCCATGACTGGCTGCCCCACAGAGCAGCATAGCCGCAACCAAAGAGTTGTACCAGCGGAACCCCGCCCTGACGGGCGGGGCTTGCGGGGTGTTGTAAACGCACGACAAAGCCCCGCCCGTCAGGGCGGGGTTCTGGTCCGAAATGTACGCGGTCAATGCTTCGCAGCCTGCGAAGATTTCGGGCTCTAGTAGTACAGCAGCTTCGTCTTCGCCTTCCTTGGGCGGCAAGCAAAGGTAAGCGCGATCATCGGGGTCATGACTCCGTCGACGGCCAACCCCTTATATCCCTCCGGCCCGGAACGGACCATGGGCGGTAAGCAGGCGACGAACACCCAGGGCGCAATCGCCGCAAACAACCGGAACAGCAACCTCGACCGAGGCTGGATGCGTTGATGCGCGTTGAGGCAGTAGGCCCACACGAGTCCCAACACGATCGCGCCCAGAGCCACGCCCGCGTATCCGAAGTTCAGGTACCAGCCCGTCGCGTGGTGGATGGAATAGGCCTGGTTTTGAATCGCGCCCACGCTCTCGCTGTAGTAGAGGTAAATGTCGCGCGGCCGGTCGGGCCACAGCACCCTCGGAATGACGGAGCAGACCAGGCTGTAGAGGCTGTAGCCGAACTGCGGCTCGGCGCCCGCCGTGAGCACGGCGTACATTGAAAAATGCGCGCCGTAGGCTTCGTTGCTGGAGGTCACGAAGCGGGTCAGCTCGGTGGCGTCCTCCAGTTGCTGGGTCACGGCTTCTCCCAGTTTGTTGATGGGAACCCCGCGAAACAGATCGATGGTGTAGAGAAACCACATCCCGCCCACCACGGCCGCGCTTACGGCCAAGAGGTTGGGCCGGCGCACCGAAGCCATGTAGGCGAGAAACCCCGCCAGCAGCGCGCTGAACACTTCATTCTTGTTCCCCAACACAAAGGTGAACAGCCCCATGCCGGAGAACAACACTACATACGCCGGCAACGTATAGCGCCGGTTCACGCTCACGAAGTACCGCGAGCGCCTTCCGGCCAACAGCGTCGCAAATCCGATCGCGGGCGGAATCAGGGCGACGCGGTTCAGTACCTGGTGCAGCGTGAACCACCGGTCCGTCTCCGTCCGCGTGTAGTTGTAAGCGGAGGCGTCCAGCGCCCAGGCGGCGCTCAACTTTTCACTCATGATGTAGTAGCTGCCCGCGGCCGCCAGAAACCCGATGAGCAGGATCGGCCCATGCCGCATCAGCAAACGGGGGATCTGGCGTTGGCGCCGGCGCGACAATGCCACCAGGAGTGTAAGCTGTACCAGTATGATGAAGGCCGCATACAGCCCCAGCGTGGCGAGGTAATTCCCGTCCAGCGCCACCGGGAACAGCTTCTGCTCCAGATATTGGTAATTCTTGCCGCTAAAGCCGCCGGTCTTGTCGATGACCAGGTACCAGGCGCCGTACAACGACCAATAGTAGAGCACCGCCAATCCCACCAGCAGCCCGGCGTCCGGCCGCCTCCGGTACAGCGCGAGGGTCAGCAGTCCAATGATCACCGTCGCCGCGGTCAGCAGCGTAAAGTATTCCATGCCGGTCAAATCCTCGTGAGTCGACTCGGGGCGAGCTTGGACGGCCCCGTGGGGCAGCCAGTCATGGCGGCGAGCCGGCCTCCGGGCCGGCTTTCTGGTCGCGATTCAGCCGAAAAAAGCCGGCACGAAAGCCGGCTTGCCGGCAAGACTGCCTGCCCCACGTGCCTTGGATGTTTTTCTGTTATTCAGGGCCAAGTTCAACATTCTTTGCTAGCTAGTTGGCGAACGGGAGTCTTTCAGCACGGCGATTTCTTCGTAGATCTGACGCAGCTGGGCCGCGATTCTGGGCGCTGAGAATTCGGCCACTTTGCCATGGCCGTCGCTTCGCCGCGGAGTTCGCACCAATTCGGCGATCGCCAGACCGAGCGCCTCCGGGTCGCGTACCACGATCCGCGTATGGCGCACGCCTTGGAGCCGCTCCACCACATCGCCGGCGTTCACGCTGACCACTGGCAGATCGCAGGCGAGCGCTTCCTGAATCACCGTCGGCGAACCCTCACTATCGCTGGTCAGCAAAAGACAATCCGCCGCATTCATGAGGGTCGGTACCAGCTCCGGCGAAACGTTACCGTCCATGATTTCGCATCGCAGGACGGGAATCGCGCGGCGCGCCGCCAGGATGGCCGCCCGCGCCAGGTCCAGCCGCTTGATTCGCGGATCGCGCCCGGCGTTGAACAGAACCACGCGATCGATATCGGACCACCCCAAACGCTGCCGGGCACTTGCTCTCGGCTCTGGGTGAAACAGCTTCGGGTCGACGCCGCTCGCAAGCACGGTTACCTTGGCGCGTCGCCACCACAAGCGGTCGCGAAGCTGGACGCTCACGCAGACGATCCGTGCGGCCCGAAGCGCAGCCAGCTGCGACAGCACACGGCCAGTGACGGCGCGCAGGCCGAAGGAAGCCGGCAAGGGGTTCAGGTCGCTGCCTCGATAGGTCACCACCAGAGGCAAGCGTCCAGTCCCCAATGCCGCGAACATGGCGGTCATCGTGCCAAAGTGTGCGTGCACCAAGTGGGGCGCGTGACGCCGCAACTCGCAGCGGAAGCGCCGGAACTCCCGCCCGAGCACCAGCGGCGAGGTGCGCGATCTTAAAAAGAACATCCGGACATCGATGCCCTCCGCCCGCAGACTCTCCGCCTGCCGCCGGGCGAAGATCATGGAACTGCCCTGTCCTTCCCCCGGGATCAAGAACAAAACACGCAGTCCCGGGGTCAACGGAAGGACACCTCACGCGCCGGCGGCAGCGCCAAAAAGACGCCGTAACGCAGCAGTTTTGCCCAGATCACGGGGCTCGCCGGATGAGTCCGAAGCAGGCGGGTGTAGGCACGCCAGGAGCTGCCGTACTCGCCCGCGAGCATCAAATGGTCGGCCTGTTTGAGGACCGCGTGGAAGCCTCCTCCATTCTGGGCCATCACGCCACTTTCGGCAGCCAGCGCTGCCGCGATGTCTTCTTGTTCTCCGCGCCGCCGCGCCGCGGCCAGCCTTCTGGCCGCTCCATGGGACCGGGCTTGTTCTTCGGCACGCTCGGCGCTTACCGAGCCGCCGACGTAGCGATAGTGGTACAGAGCTTCGGACAGATTGACGGCCTCGCGGGTTTCCGCCAGCCTCCAGAAAAAGTCGTAGTCCTGGGAGCACGGAAAGTCCTCGCGGTAGCCCCCGATCGCCAGCGCTGCCTTCCTCTCGAAGATCACCGAGCCATGCACGAAGGGATTCCCCTGCCAAAACGCGCTCAAGATCTCTCCATGGGTGCGAGGCAGCCGCGACCGCCACAACCGGGTTCCGTCCCGTTGATGCTTCCATACCTCGCAGCCGCACACGACAGTTTCCGGATGGGCGTGCAGGTAGACCATTTGCCGCGCCAGGCGTGTCGGCTCGCTCCAATCGTCGGCATCCTGGCGCGCGATGAATTCGCCGCGCGCGCGGCTCAGGCCGAGGTTCAACGTGGGGGTGAGTCCGCGATGCGGTTCCCAGGCGATTCGGATGCGCTGGTCCTCTCCGGCCCGGCGCGCCAGGCAAGCCCGCACTTCTTCGCTCCGGCTGCCGTCGTCCAGGATCAGGAACTCGAAGCCGGAGAAGGTCTGGCTGAGGATCGAGTCGATCGCCAGCTCGAGCATCTCAACGGGTGCGTCGTGGACCGCCATGAGGACCGTAAGGGTTACCAGGTAGCCCTCCACTGGCGAGCCCAGCTTGAAAACACGACCAGCGTCCACAGGCGCTGGTCCGTCAGGCCCTGCTGCGGACCGCGATCGAGCCACGGACATGGGACCAGGTCCGCGGCCATTTCGCGCAAGGGCCCCCGCAACCATTCGCGCACCGGCGCGCCGAATCCCTGTTTGGGCCGGTCGAGCACATGATCCGGCAAATCTCCCCGATACGCAGCGCGCAGCAGGATTTTCTTCTCGCGCAAGCGAACCAGATCCCTGGACGGAAGAGACTGCGCCCATTCGAGTAAGCGGTGATCGAGGAACGGCGCCCGCCCCTCCATGCCGGCCGAGGCCAGCGCGATGTCCATCTTGTAAGTCAGGTTGTTGGGCAAGTACAGGTGACGGTCGTTCCAAAGCGCTCGCTTGAGCGCACTCCCAGGAGCCTGGTTCAGGAACGGGTCATTGGCGAGCAGCGACTGGAACACGGCGCCTGCCGCATTGCCGTTCAGCAGTTGTCCACGCTCAGCCGCACGGAACGTGGTCTTCGATTGCACATAGAGTTGCAGCGGCCCTCCCGCTCCTCCGTCACACCAGCCCGCCACAGCGGCGGCGGCTTTCAGCGTCTGCTTCACGCGGATATGTTCGTAGTGGCGATAGCCTCCGAACGCCTCATCGCCTCCATCGCCGTTGAGAATCACCTTGTAGCGCCCCGCCAACGCGTCGGACAAAGCCAGTGACGGCATCGCCGAGCTGTCAGCGAACGGTTCGTCGTAGTGCCGTGCCATCCTCTCGACTTCGCCGCTCAGGTTACGCTCGCCGATCCGGAGAATTTCGTGATTGAGTCCCAGGCCAGCAGCCACGCAGCGCGCGGAAGGGAGGTCAGCATTTGTCTCAGCAAAACTCACGGTGAATGCCGAAGGCCAGGCCCCCTGACGCACGCACTCCGCGGCGATAACAGATGAGTCGACACCGCCGCTCAGGTACAGAGCTACCCGCACGTCGGCGCGCAGGCGCAGACGGACCGCGTCACCCATCATTTCCCGCAGTTCGGCCACGTTATTTGCGGACCGATGAGCGGGCGCCCGCTCGGGGAACCACCAGCGGCGGACCGCGAGCACGCCGACCTTCCATTTCAGCAGGTGGCCGGGAGGAAGCTTGCGGCAGTCTCGAAAAATCGCCAGCGGCGCTGGAACGTAACCCAGGGCGAGGTATGCGTCGACGGCGGCCGGATCTAGCCGCCGCTCCACCAGATCCGCTAGGGCCTTCAGCTCGCTGGCAAACGCGAGTGCATTTCCTTCGACACAATACACCAGCGGCTTTTCTCCCACTCGGTCGCGGGCCAGCGTCAGTTCGCGGTCCCGGGCGTCCCAGAGCGCGAATGCGAACATGCCGATCGATCGAGCGAGCGTAGCTTCGACACCCC
>JBGPHB010000326.1:0-5863 GCA_041484155.1 Bryobacteraceae bacterium | reverse complement strand
TTGACCAGTACCACGCCGTCGATGGGCGCGTAGACCACGGTATCGTCAAGCTGCACTTCGGAAATCCCGACCTGCGCCCGGGAACGGTCGATCTCGGCCTTCCGGGCCGCCAACTCCTGCTCCTTGCGCTGGAGTTCGATGCGATTGGCTTCGGCGGTGCGGACCGCCGCTTCTGCCTTGGCCACTTCCGCCCGCGCGCCGGCGATGTCTTCCTTCCGGGGACCTTCCTTCATCAGCGAAAGCCTCTCTTCCGCTTGCCGCACCAGCGCAGTTCCGCTCTCGAATTTGGTGCGGTACTGGTCGTATTGCTGGTTGGAAATATCTTCGTTCTTGTGGAGGGTCTGCGCGCGCGTCCAGTCCTGGCGGGCGAATTCCAATTGCGCTCTGGCATCCGTGACCGCGGCCTCGGACTGCTGGATATCCTGTTTGCGGCTGCCGCTCAACAAGGCGTCGAGCTTGGCCTGCATTTGATTAACCTCGGCGCGATGCGAAGCGCTGTCGCTTTCGAGCGTAGCTTTTTGAAACTCGATCGAAGTCTCCAGTTGCCGGAAATTCGATTCGGCGCCCACCACCTGCGCCTGATCGCGTACGCGCTGTTGTCTGAGTTGCGCTTGATCCAGACGCGCGATCAGTTGGCCTTTTTTCACCGAGGCGCCCTCGTCCACCGGCCGCTCGATCAGCCGTCCGGAAGTCTTGAAGGATATGTCCACCAGGGTCAGCTCAAGGTTGCCGGAGACGAAAATGTGATTGGGGTCATCGGCATTGTGCGTGCGCCACCACCACACGCCGCCGCCAATGGCGGCCAGAAGCAAAATGATGATAGATCTTCTCTTCTTCATTGAGTCACGAACTCCCGAATTTTTCCCGTAGCGGTCGCCAGATCGATGCGGGCCACGTTGTAGTCATAAAGCGCGGCGATTTGGTTGTTGCGCGCGCGGTCCAGGCGGGTTTGCGCATCGGTGACCTCGATCGAGTTGGTCACGCCCGCTTGATACCGCCGCTGCGCCTGCGCCAGTTCCTGTTCGGAGAGTTGCACGCCTTCCCGCGCCGTTTCGACCTGGATGGTCGCCGAGCGGATGCTGTCGAAGGCTAACCGCACTTCCAGTTCCACCTGGTCTTGAAGGTCGCGGGTGCGCGTCTGTTCCTGCCGGTACTGCGACAGGCTTTCAGCGCGCCGCGAGTCGCGTTTGCCGCCGTCATAGACCGGCACTTTCACTGAAATCCCGTAGGCATAGGTCGCCAGCGCACCCACCAGTTCGCTGCCGATGGCCCCATAGTTCGCAGTGGCTCCGACCGTCGGGAAACGTTCCGCTCTCAACGAGCCGTAATTCAATCGAGACGATTCTTCCCGGCCCTTCTGCGCCTTCAACTCCGCCCGCGTGCCACGGGCCGCGGACAGCGCGACCTCGAGGGACCCTAACTCGGCCGGCTGGTAAGAGAGTTTATCGGTGAGCTCCGCATTCACATCCAGCTTCAGTCCCATCGCCTTCAACAGATTCAGGCCCGCGCGGCGGCGGTCATTTTCGGCGACCACCAAACGCTGCCGGTCGTTGGCCAACTGCACCTGGGCGCGGACGACTTCGATCCCGGTCCCCACCCCGGCGTCCTTCTGCTGCTGGGCCAGCTTTAGCAAAGCCTCGGATAGCTCGACGTTGGCCCGGCCGGTTTCAACCGCGGCGTCCGCCCGGAGCGCCGTGATGTAGGCCCGAGCGACCTGATCGCTAACCTGATTCTTGGTGGCGTCGAAGTCCGACGTGGCCACCGATAGATTGACCTTCGACGCCTGATACCGCCGGAACGCGCTGAAATCCAGGACGGTCTGAGAAGCCGTGGCGCGCGCATCGAATACCGAGAATGGTCCGACAATGTTGGGAAGCGAGAAACCTGGAACCGGCAACGCAAAGTTGAATCCGAAGGCCCGCAGGTTCGTGGTCTGCCTCTGGTCGCTCACGGTGGAGTCGAGATTCGGCAGGAACGACCCGCGTGCGGTCGCCTTCTTCGCTTCCGCCTGTTTGATCGACTCCTCGGCCAGCACGACGCGGGGACTTCCTTCCGGCGTGAGCGCGATCTCGACGGCGCGCCTCAGGCTGAGTTGTAGGGTTCTTTCTGGCGGGCGGTCACCTTGGGCGAGTGCGACAGGCGCGAAAGCCAGCACTAGGGCGAATCTCAAAATCTGGCGTGTCATTGGCGCTTGTGACGAAGATAAGCCAGCTGGGTCCGCGGTACCTCTATAAACCGGCGAACGGCGAAGGAAACCGGACGAGTAACAACGCATGATCTAATTCCCCTCCGGTGCGCGAAAACCCGCCGCCGCAAACCTAACGAGTCGTGCGGTCACAGCCTTTCGGTCGGACGGGTCGCATTGTCCGCCTGTCATCTCCGGCAAAAGGTGCGCCCAGGAAAGGATGTTCGACATCGCGCCCGCCATGAAATAGAACCGCCACATCCGCTCGGTTTGGGTCAAATCGGGCAACGCTTTCGCCACGGCGTCGCCGAATCTTTGCGCGACCACGGCGAGGTGCTTCTTGAAGACTCGGGTAATGAACTGGTCGGGCGTGGTTAGAATTCTGCCCATCAAGGGTGCGATCAGGGAAGTGTCCCGCTCCAGGACCGGGGCGACGAACGCTTCCAGGATTTGCTCGACGGTTGGATTTGGTCCGACCGCATCCAGCATGTCCAATCGGCGGCGGTTGACCGGCTCGATCCGCCGGGCGATGACCGCCTCGATCAGGCTGTCCTTGGATTGAAAGTGGTAATTCACGGCGGCCAGGTTTACGTCCGCATCGGCAGTGATGTCGCGGAGGGAAGTGGAGTCGAAGCCATTCTGGCCAAAGAGCTTCTCGGCTGCATCGAGAACCCGGGTCTTAGTGTCTACAGCACGCGCAATCATACGTATGTTTCAATCATACGATTGATTCTTTCCCGAGTCAAGAGCCGAACCAAGGGGTATAATAATGGTATGAAAACTACCATTGATCGTGCCGGAAGAGTGGTAATTCCGAAAGCTCTCCGCCAGCTAGCAGGCTTTCAGCCGGGCACGGAACTGGACCTCAAGTGCAGCGGTGGCGTGATTGAAATTGCAGTCCGGCCCGCCCAGGGCAAGCTTGTGCGGGAGGGACCGCTGTTGGTTTGGGAGTCGGCTGCGGCCACCCCCATCACCCTGGAGGCGGTCAATTTAGGGATCGAAGAGCTTCGCGAGGAGAGAGTATTTGAGATTGAAAGTCGGTCTGGACTCTAGCGTCATCGTGCAACTGCTAGTGAAGCGTGGCAGCCATCACGTGCGGTCAATGGCCTCGTATCACTCGCTAGTCGAAGCCGGGGCCGAGTTCATGCTTACCGACCATGTCCTTCTCGAAAGTTTTTCCGCGCTTTCCCGCTCGCCCGCATCGATTGGAGTACCGCCGGCGGAGGCTGAGCGGATGCTTCACGAAGGGTTCGGCAAAGCCACCATCGCCCCTCTCCGGGCCGGTGCCGCGTGGGACATAATCCGCCTTACGCTCTCCCGCGGGTTTTGGGGAGGGCGGGTTTACGATGCCGCCATCGCGCTCGCGACCTACCAGGCGGGGGCGCGGCTGTTCCTGACGTGGAACGTGAAGCGCTTTCACTCGGTTGCACCGGCCGGCCTGGAAGTGCGCGAGCCTTGAAACCAGGCTGGCGAAACCACTCGCTCTGCCAAGTTTGCCGGGCGAGTAAGCTGGAATGGAGGACAGTTCTAACGCGCCGGCCTCTATGAACATGGCAACAAACTAGGAGAGGAGACTATGACTGTCGACACTTCCTTCCAGGTGGAAAAACTACTGAATGCAGTTGGCCTGGTTGCCAATGCCCTAGAGAAGGCGGCAATCTCGTATCAAGTGGTGGGCGGCTTCGCGGTGTTCCTACACTCCGAACCGATCAATCCGCTTGCAGCCGCAATCACGCCGAAGGTCAAGATCATCATCGACGCCCGACAAGTCGGGAGACTGGAGCCGGCAATGACGGCAGACGGAATAGCGTTTCGAGCTATCGGGAACGCGGTCGTGATTTCTGCTTCCGATGTGGCACCTGGGCTCGTGGGCTCAATCGAAATCGATACGTGCGTTTGGACGAGTTTCCCACAGACTGTTCGCTCGTCGGCTGGAGTATTCGTGATGCCCGTGCTAGAGCTCGTCCAAACGCTGTTAAAACGTTCCCGTCTGGAAGATCAACTCCTCCTTCACAATCTCGATCATGTTCGGCTGATTACGTCCCAGGTCGAAGCGGGCCTGTCGGAGCCGTTGCGAGCCCGTCTTGCCGAAGTGCGCGCCACGGAGTGATGGTTCAGGCTTTGGCCGGCATCAACACGGGCGCGTTCGCCAGCAGGGCGTCCTCGAAGCCGTAGTCCGGCTTGGGAAACCCGTGATGCCGCAAATGCCAGCGGTAGGTTTCCTTCAGCCCGGTGGCGAAATCGGTGGGTTTGAATTTCAGCACCCGCTGCGCTTTAGCGGTCACCTGGGTGATGGGCGGCATGTCGTAATACGTGCCGAAATACAGTTTCGGACCCATGGGATGTCCGCCCACGCGCAAGATGTAGTCGCGTGGAATGCGAACGAATTTCACCGGTTTCTTGCAGGCCTTGGCAAACGCCTCGACCGCCTCCGCCTGCGACAGCGGCCGCGCATTGGCGATGTTGAACGCATGGCCAATCGCGTTGGGCTCATCCAGCGAGCGCAAAGCCGCCCACACCAGATCCTTGACGTAGACGAACTGCATCAGGCGGCGGCCGTCACCCGGCAGAATGATCGAGCGGTGCGCGCGCAGCCGGTCCCAGAAATACGCCTCGCGATAGTAGGGATTGCCAGGACCGTAAATGTAAGGGGGGCGCAACGTCACCACCGGAAGCCCGATGCGCTGGTGCAGCCGGAACAGGGCTCGCTCGCTCATGGCTTTGTTGCGGGTGTACAATTCGGGCGCGTCATCGGGCGCCAGCGCGTCGCCTTCATGATGATTCAATCCGTCGCCATAAGCGGCCACGCTGGACATGAAAACGTAGCGATGCAGGTTGCCGCCGACGGCGCGTACGGTGCCCTCCACGTGGCCGGCGGTGGTGCCTCGCTCCCAGTCGTACACGTTGTCGAAAACGACTTCGAACTTCTTGCCGGCGAGGGCGGCCTTCAAGGCGGCCGCGTCGTTGCGATCCGCCACAATGTTCTTCACGCGGCGTCCCAGGTCGTGCCGCGGACGGCGATGCAGCACCGTCACGGAATGATCCTGCTTCAACAATTCGGCCACTAGCAACCGGCCGATGAAACCCGTCCCACCGATGACCAGACAATTCATGCGCTAATGTTGGCAGACGAAGCGAACTTCAGTCGTAATACTCCAGGCCCAGGTGCGTGATCAGGTCCTCGCCGCGCATCCAACGCAGAGTGTTCTTGAGCTTCATGAGCTGAATGAAGACGTCGTGCTCGGGATACAGTCCCGGCGCGGTCATCGGGGCCTTGAAGTAGAACGAAAGCCATTCCTGGATGCCGCGCATCCCGGAGCGTTGCGCCAAGTCGAGAAACAGCACTAGGTCCAGCACCAGAGGCGCAGCCAGGATCGAGTCGCGACACAGGAAGTCGATCTTGATCTGCATCGGATAGCCGAGCCATCCGAAAATATCGATATTATCCCAGCCTTCTTTAGAATCGCCGCGCGGCGGATAGTAGTTGATCCGCACGGCATGATAGAAATCCTTGTAGAGCTCCGGATAGAGTTTCGGCTGAAGGATCTGATCGAGCACGCTCAGCTTGGTCTCTTCCTTGCTCTTGAACGAGCCCGGATCCTCCAGGACCTCACCGTCGCGATTGCCCAGGATGTTGCTGGAGAACCACCCTCTTAGTCCCAAAAGGCGCGCCTTCAA
>JBGPHB010000325.1:0-5867 GCA_041484155.1 Bryobacteraceae bacterium | reverse complement strand
GACTTCGACGGATGGGTGCAGGAGCGCGGCCTGTATTTTGCCTCCGAGTGGGACCCGAAATATCAGAGCGTGCTAGAATCGCACGATCCCGGCGAACAGCCGATGCCCGGTGGCATGCTGTATACCCGCTACGGCAAAGGCGCGTATGTATTCTCGGCCTATGATTGGTTTCGAGAACTGCCCTCCGGCGTCCCCGGCGCATACCGCATGTTCGCAAACATCCTAAGCGTCGCGAAGACTCAATGATCATAGACGAGCCGCCACCCGTCCTCCGCACTTGGCCGCGCGTCTATGTGTTCGTGCTTTGCTACCTCGCATTGCTGATTTTTTCGTTCTATCTCTTCACCGTCCACTTCGCTTCATGAGACCCCTCGATTGGGTGGTTCTCGCCGGCTGGCTCTTACTCCTCATTTCCTATGGGCTGTACCGCGCGCGCGGCTCGAACACCGTCAACCAATTCCTGCTCGCCGGCAAGACCATGCCCTGGTATGCGATGGGCCTGTCCATCATGGCCACGCAGGCCGGCGCGATCACGTTCATGTCGACCCCCGGCCAGGCCTACGTCGACGGCATGCGCTTCGTGCAGTTCTATTTCGGCCTGCCCATCGCGATGGTGATCCTCTCCGCCACCGCCGTGCCCATTTTCCATCGAGCGAAAGTCTACACCGCATACGAATACCTGGAGCATCGCTTCGACGCCAAAACCCGAGCGATCGTGACGGTTGTATTCCTGCTCCAGCGCGGCCTCGGCGCGGGCCTGACCCTAGCCGCCCCCGCCATCGTGCTGTCCGTGATTCTGAAATGGCCCTTCAGCCTAACCACACTGATCATGGGCGCCGTGGTGATTCTCTTCACCACACTCGGCGGAATCAAAGCCGTAACCTGGGCCGACGTGCCGCAGATGATGGTGATCCTCGCGGCCCTGATTCTGGCGCTCGTCATCGCGATTCGCCTATTGCCTGGCGACGTTTCCTTTCACGACGCCGCGCGCCTCGCCGGCGCCGCCGGAAAACTCAACGCCATCGATCTCCACTTCGACTGGAACGACCGCTTCAACCTATGGAGCGGACTGATCGGAGGAACGTTCCTGGCCCTCGCCTATTTCGGCACCGACCAAAGCCAGGTACAGCGCTACTTGACCGGCCGCTCCATCGGCCAGAGCCGCCTGAGCCTCCTCTTCAACGCGATGGCCAAAGTCCCGATGCAGTTCTTCATCCTGTTCATCGGCGCGATGGTATTCGTCCTTTTCATATTCGAACGCCCCCCGCTACTGTTCCACCCAGTAGAGATGAAGCACCTGGAGGCGACTGCGGAATACCCCGCGCTGGAAGCGACCTACAACCGCGCCTTCGATCAGCGTCAGGCTGCGGCGCGACACTTCTTGAGTTCCGGTGATCCAACCGAGTTTCGCGCCGCGCAAAAGGAATTGGACGGTGTTCACAACGCGGCGCTGAAGCTGACCAAAGAGAACGACACCAACTACATCTTCATGTCCTTCGTCACCCGCTACCTCCCGCAGGGAATCGTCGGCCTGGTGCTGGCAGTGATCTTCACCGCTGCGATGTCGGCCATCTCGGGAGAGATCAATTCCCTCGCCACGGTCAGCGTGATCGACGTCTACCGGCGCCACATCCGGCGCGATTCCTCGGACAGTCACTACCTGATGGCGTCGCGAATCGCCACCGCGTTTTGGGGATGTTTTGCGATGTTTTTCGCCACTTTTGCATCCGGTTTCGGCGCGTTGATCGTCGCCGTCAATCAAGTGGGCTCGCTGTTCTACGGCCCCATGCTAGGAGTGTTCGCCCTGGCCTTCTTCGTGAAGCGCGTCGGCTCGAACGCCGCGTTCTTCGGAGTGATCGCCGGCCAAGCCGCGATCTTCGCCGCTGCCGCGTTCACCTCCATCGCCTTCCTCTGGTACAACGTGATCGGCCCCGTAGTGGTGGTAACGGTGGCGCTGGCAATTACCTATGGAACAAAGCGACCTCTGGGGAATTGAAGCCCGGGATTGGGTAGAGATTCAGGAACGCACCGCCCCCGTGCTGTGGCGCGCCGTACTCGATTTTGTCGGAGTCGGCGCAGGCACGCGCCTTCTTGACGCAGGCTGCGGCGCGGGAGGAGCCTCAGTGATGGCACGCGAGCGCGGCGCGATCCTCAGCGGCTTCGATTCATCCGAAGGCCTCCTAGCGATTGCGCGGGAACGGTTGGCCAATGCCGATTTGAAGCTGGGCGAACTCGAAAGCCTGCCGTTTCCCGATGCGTCCTTTGACGTCGTCCTGGCGATCAACAGCCTCCAGTTCACACCCGATCCAACCCGCGCCGCGCGGGAACTGATGCGAGTAGGCGCCCGGATCGCCGTAGTCGTCTGGTCGGCGGAGCATTCCGAGCAGCGGCACATCTTCGAGGCCTTCTTAAAGCTCTTCGACAGGCCTCCCAAGAGCCGCGGCGCCTTCGCCCTCTCCGGTCCCGGCGAAGTGGAGGCCCTATTCCCCGGCCTCGCGACCGAGTCCTACGAAATAGCCTGCCCATTCGTCTATCCGAATCTCGAAATCGCCATCCGCGGCCAAATGTCCGCCGGCCCATCCCAACGAGTCGTGGAAATCTTCGGCCGCGAGAAGGTCGAAGCCGCCATCCGCACAACTCTTCAGCCGTTCGTCACTCCGGCGGGCGAGGTAGAGATGCAGAACCGCTTTCGTTGCGTTAGACTATACACATGAAACGCACAAATCTTGTGCTTGATGAGCAGCTCCTCAAAGAGGCCACTCGCGAGTCGGGCCTCAAGACCTACTCGGCCACCGTTAATAGGGCGCTCGAAGAGTTTCTTCGTATGCGCAAGGTCCAAAGCATCCCACAGTACTTTGGAAAGCTTCGCTGGCATGGGAACCTTTCCGAGATGCGCGAAGATACTCCTCTGCCACGCCGTCGACGCAAGAAGACGGTGCAATGACCCTGATAGACACCTCGATCTGGGTGCAACTGCTTCGCGAAGGTTCTGCAGTCAATCTGGTCACCGAGATTTCCGAAGTGGTCACTTGCGGTCCAGTCGTGCAAGAAGTTCTGCAGGGATTTGATACCCCTAAGGCTTTTCGGGAAGCGTTTCTAGCGCTTCCCCGCTTGGAGGATCCACTTCGACTCGATCTTTTCCTGGAGGCCGCTGACATCTATCAGACCGGCAGGCGGACGGGTAGAACCATTCGCTCAGCCATGGATTGCCTCATCGCGGCGATTGCGATCCGTCACGAAGCCTGTGTATGGCATCGGGACCGGGACTACACTCAGATCGCTCGCTACACGAAATTGGTCGAGACTACGTGAGAACCGAGTTTAGTGAGCCCTGGCGGTAGCCTTCCAGATCCAGCGTTACGTAGTGGAATCCCAAGGGCCTGAAAATCGCCGTGAAGCGGCGGGCCATGTCGAGAGTCATCGCGCGTTCGAGTTCTTCCGGGGCGATTTCGATGCGGACTACCTCGCCGTGAAAGCGGACGCGGAACTGGCGGAAGCCGAGGGCTCGGATCGCATCTTCGCCGCGGTCTACCGTCTTGACATTCTGAATCGTTACAGGCGTTCCGTAGGGGATGCGCGAACTCAGGCAGGCGGAGGCGGGACGGTCCCAGGTGGCGAGTCCAGCGCGGCGCGATAACTCGCGGATTTCGGCTTTCGTCAATCCCGCGTCGACTAGCGGGGCGGCGACGTTGTGCAGCTTCGCGGCGCGCTGACCAGGGCGGTAGTCGCCCAGATCGTCGACGTTCACGCCGTAGATCACGTGCTCGATGCGGCGGTCGCGGGCCAATTGGTCGAGGCAAGTGAACAACTCGTCCTTGCAGTGGAAGCAGCGGTCGCGATCGTTCTTGACGTAGTCCGGGTTGTCGAACTCGCGGGTCTCGATGTATTCGTGGCGGAGGCCGCAGGTTCGGGCGAACTCTTCGGCATCGCGCTGGTGGGATTCGGGGAACGAGGCTGAATCGGCGGTGATCGCCACCGCTTGATCACCCAAGGCGCGATGGGCGGCCCAGGCCAGGTAGGCCGAATCGGCGCCGCCGGAGTAGGCGACGATCACGCTCCGCATATCAGCCAACGAGGCTAGCAGCGCTTGCTGTTTGGCCTCAAGCGAACTCATACCCTTATTGTAGCGGCAGGTCCTCTTGACCGTCTTCGCCGTTCACGGCGGCGGCTTCCGGAATCAGGCTGGCAGCGGCCACCTGGTCGCCTGCTTCGACGTTTACCAAGCGGACGCCTTGGGTGGAGCGGCCGGCTTGCCGGATCTCGCCGGAATCGATACGGATGATCTGGCCTTGCTTGGTAATGATCATCAGGTCGGAGTCTTCCTTCACCGACAGGATGCCCACCACCTTGCCGACTCGCGGGGTCGTCTTCATGTTGATGACGCCCTTGCGGCCGCGTGCCGTCAAGCGATAATCTACCAGCGGCGTGCGCTTGCCGAAGCCGTTTTCGGAGATCGAGAGAATGAGCCCCTCTTTCTCGACTACAACCACACCGACCAGATAGTCGCCCTCCTCGAGCTCCATGCCGCGAACACCACGCGCGGGGCGACCCATCGGCCGGACGTCGTTTTCATTGAAGCGGCATGCCATGCCTTCGTGCGATCCGAGGAAGATGTAGTTCTCGCCGTCGGTGAGGCGAGCGGCCAGCAGCTCGTCGCCTTCATCAATGCCGATGGCGATGATGCCGCGGGACATCGGATTGTCAAACTCGGTCAGCTCGCACTTCTTGATGACGCCCTGCTTAGTCACCATGACGATGTACTTGCCGGCGACGAACTCCTTCACGGGCAGAAACGCGGTGGGCGTCTCGTCCTGCTGGAGATTCATCAACCCGGAAGCGTGCTTTCCCTTGCCGGTGGTGCCGGCGTCGGGGATCTCATAGATCTTCAACCAAAACACGCGACCTTTGTTCGTAAATATAAGCAAATACGAGTGCGTAGACGCGATGAGCAGGTGCTCCACTACGTCCTCTGCACGGGTCGACATGCCGATCCGGCCCTTGCCACCGCGGGTCTGACGCCGGTAGGTGTCGACCGCAGTGCGCTTGAGGTAACCGCCGCGGGTTACGGTGACGGCCACGTCTTCCACCTGGACCAGATCTTCGAGCTTGATCTCGCCGGTATCCTCTATGATCTGGGTCCGGCGCTCGTCGCCAAAGTCCTTTTGGACCTCTTTGAGCTCCTTCACGATAACGCCGCGCAGAACCTTCTCGGAGCCGAGAATCTCAAGGTATTCATTAATTCTTACTTGGATCTCGGCCAATTCATCGAGGATCTTCTGCTGCTCCATGCCGGTCAGGCGCTGGAGTTGCAGTTCGATGATGGCTTGGGCTTGCCGTTCGGTGAACTGGAATTGCGCGATCAGGCTGTCGCGGGCTTCCCGGGGCATCTTGGCTGCGCGGATCAGTTTGATCACGGCATCCAGATTGTCGAGGGCCTTCTGGAACCCGAGCAACAGGTGCTCGCGCTCGCGGGCTTTGCGCAGCAGGTAGTCGGTGCGGCGGCGGACGACGTCGAGGCGGTGATCGATAAAGCGCTTGAGCGCATCGAGCAGGCCCAGCTCGCGCGGCTGGCCGTTGACGATGGCCAGCAGGATGACGCCGAAGCTGATCTGCATCTGCGTCTGCTTATACAGGTTGTTGAGGACCACCTCGGCTTGCTCGCCGCGCTTCAATTCGAAGACGATGCGCATGCCGTCGCGATCGCTCTCATCGCGGATTTCTGAAATGCCTTCCAGCTTCTTCTCGTTCACTAGGGCGGCGGCGTGTTCGATCATGCGCGCCTTGTTCACCTGGTAGGGAAGCTCGGTCACGATGATGGCTTCGCGGTCCTTGCCGAACTTTCCTTGGCCGCTTTGGCGCGGATCTTC
>JBGPHB010000324.1:0-5872 GCA_041484155.1 Bryobacteraceae bacterium | reverse complement strand
CACCACCGGCGCCGTGTTGTCGATAGTCTGGATGCGCCCAAGCAGGTCGAGGCCTTCTTGGCCCGAGGTCGTGTCGCGGGTATAGTTCAGGTCCATTAGGACCATGTCGAACTCGCGAGTTTCGAGCGCCTTCAGAATTCCTGCAGGCGAGGTCGCCGACTCAATCTGGTAGCCTTCGCCCTTTAGCAGCAGGCGAAGCGCCTCGAGCACGTCCGGCTGATCGTCGGCAATGAGCACCCGCCCGTCGCCGACGCGACTGGTCATCGTAACCTCCCGTTACTTGGAACATGCATTGTCTAAATTGTAGCGAAGTAATCTGGCAATCCTCGGGCCGTTGCTAAACCTTTGACTCGCAGTCACATGGCTCGGCGGCCAGTGTCCGATTCCGGGATTCACTGTCCGTATTACAATGGGCCATGTTTTGCGCCCGTGTTCGCGACGACGTAGAACTGCGGCTATTAGAAGAGCGCCACGCCCCCGCGGTTTTCGCGCTGGTCAATCACGACCGCGAGTATCTTCGCCAGTGGCTGCCGTGGGTCGACTCAAGCGAAACCGAGGACGACACGCTCACCTTCATCCGCGCTTCGCTCGAGCAGTTCGCGGCCAACAACGGCTTTAACGCCGGAATCTGGAGGCAGGGGCAACTCGTTGGAGTCATCGGCACGCACAAGATCAACTGGCTGAACCGGAAAGTGGAGATCGGCTACTGGCTCGGCCAGGCGTTTCAAGGGCAGGGACTCATGACCGACGCCTGCCGCGCCGTGGTGACATACCTGTTGGGTGAGTTGGATCTCAACCGTGCGGAGATCCTCTGCGCCTCCGGCAATGAAAAAAGCTCGGCCATTCCGCGGCGTCTTGGGTTCACGCTTGAAGGCACGATGAGGCAGGGCGAGTTGGTGAATGGTGAGTATTACGATCTACTCCTTTTCGGAATGCTGAAGAAGGATTGGAAGGTGGTATGATGGTCTTACTTCCGTCTTACCAGAGGCCAAATGGAAACGACCAAACTTTCATCCAAAGGACAAGTGATTCTACCCAAGTCAGTGCGGGATTCTCATCAGTGGAAGCCGGGCACCGAATTCGCTGTGGAAGCGGTGAAGGAAGGCGTGCTGCTGCGGCCGCTGAAGCCATTTCCACGGACTAAATTGGAAGATCTGTTCGGCTCCCTGAGATACACGGGCCGCCCCAAGACGCTCGAAGAGATGGATCAAGCGATTACCGACGAAGTGAAGGCGCGGCGTGCTCGCGGTAGATACTAACATACTGGTTCGCTTTTTCACGCGTGACGACGATCACCAGGCCGCCCGAGCGGCTGCTGTCATGCTGAGCAACGAGATTTGGGTTTCGAAAACGGTCCTTCTTGAAACTGAGTGGGTGTTGCGGCGCACTTATGGTTTCGAGTCCGCAAAGGTGATGCAAATTCTGCGGCAACTTGCCGGAACGCCGCGTGTCTCGGTTGAGGAGCCTCTCGTGGTGGCGCAAGCACTCGATTGGTTTGGCGCCGGACTGGATTTCGCCGACGCACTGCATCTAGCGAGCTCCGGCCAAGCGCAACGGTTCATGACCTTCGACCAGAAACTGGCGAAGCGGTCAAAGAGCTTAAGTACCATCGAAGTCGCCGCGATTTGAGACATCAAGTGAAGCGGAACATCATCACGGTACCGATCCAGAAAGTGGAGGACGCTGTCGTCTCGTCTCAACAAGACCTTCTTGCGGTGGAAGAGCCTCTGGAGATCCGGGTGGGAGAACGCAACGTCGCTATCACCATGCGGACGCCCGGAAACGACGCGGAACTCGCGGCCGGGTTCCTCTTCACCGAAGGAATTCTCCAACAGGCCAGCCAGATTTCTAAGATCGTACCGGGCCCGCGCAACGTGATCACCGTGGAACTCGCGTCGGAGGAGGGGATCGATCTCGAACGTCTGGAGCGTCACTTCTATCTCACATCGAGTTGCGGCGTGTGCGGCAAAGCATCCATAGAGGCGCTGGAAACCATCGGCTGCCAGCCTCTGCCTCGCGAGCGGCCGTCGATCGACCCGGGCGTCATCCATCGGCTTCCAGAGGTGTTGCGAGCCAAGCAGGCGGTTTTCGAGCGCACCGGTGGTTTGCACGCCGCCGCCGTGTTTAGTGCGGGTGGGGAACTGCTCAACGTGCGGGAAGACGTCGGGCGCCACAACGCTGTCGATAAGCTGGCTGGCGCGGCGTTTCTGAAAGGCGCCGTGCCCCTTAACGATCATCTGCTGCTGGTCAGCGGACGAGCCAGCTTTGAGTTGGTGCAAAAGGCGCTGATGGCCGGGATTCCGGTACTGGCCGCCGTGGGGGCGCCTTCCAGTCTGGCCGTCGAGCTGGCGATGCGGTTCGGGATGACGTTGCTCGGGTTCGTCCGCGACAACCGGTTCAATGTCTATTGTGGTGGATGGCGGCTGATGAAAAACTCTTTGGCAAGCTCTCCAGAAACGCGTTCGCCAACTAGCAAAGAATGTTGAACTTGGCCAGCCTCACTTGCCCTGAGAGGCACGTGGGGCGGGCAGTCTTGCCGGCAAGCCGGCTTTCGTGCCGGCTTTTTTCGGCTGCATCGCGACAAGAAAGCCGGCCCGGAGGCCGGCTCGCCGCCATGACTGGCTGCCCCACGAGCCATGTAGGACATGCTTCAGCTTGTCACAGAGAGTCAACGGTAGCCGGCGGCTTGTAGCTCGAACAGCTCGGCGTACTGGCCGCCCAGCGCGAGCAACTGCTCGTGAGTGCCGTCCTCTAGAACGCCGCCGTCGTGCAGCACCAGAATACGGTCAGCCATCCGCACCGTCGAAAAGCGGTGTGAAATCAGGACCGCGATTTTGTCGCGGGTCAACTCAGCGAAGCGCTCGAAAACACGGTGCTCGGCGCGAGCATCGAGCGTGGCCGTGGGTTCATCCAGGATCAGTAACTGCGCGTCGCGCATGTAGGCGCGCGCCAGCGCGACCTTCTGCCACTCCCCGCCAGAGAGGTCCACGCCGTCCGTGAAACGCCGGCCCACCATCTGATCGAGTCCTTTTTCGAGGCGCGCGGCCACGTCGGAAGCGAGACTCAACCGCGCGGCCTTCTCGATACGTTGCCGGTCTTCCAGAAGCTCGACGCGCCCCACGCCGATGTTTTCCCAGAGCAGCATGTTGTAACGCATATAGTCCTGGAAAATGACCCCGATCTCCCGCCGCCAGTCCTCCAGATCGTATTCCCCCAGATCCACGCCGTCCAGCAGAATCTGGCCTTCGCTGGGATCGTAAAGGCGCGCGATCAGCTTGGTGATGGTTGTTTTTCCCGCGCCGTTTTCGCCGATTAGAGCGATTCGTTGGCCCGGATGAAGCTCGAAGCTCACGTCGTGAAGGGCGTCGCGCTCCGCCCCCGGATACCGGAAGCTGACGCGACGAAACTCGAGGCCCCGCTGGATGGGCCGTGGCGCCGCCAATGCACCCGGCCTGGACCGAATTCGCGGCTCCATGCGGAAGAACGCGAAGAGGTCGTCGAGGTACATGGCCTGCTCGCTGATGCCGGAGAAGCTCGACAGCACGCCCTCGATCAGGCTCCGGCTCCGCGCGAAGCTCCCCGCCAAAAAAGTCAAGTCGCCGACCGTGAGCGCTCCGTGCAGCGTGCGATAAAGGATCACGACGTAAGCGCCGTAATAGCCCGCCGTGCCCACCAGCGCCAGCAGGGAGCCCACACCGGCTCGACGAATTACCAAGGCGCGGTTTTCGTCGTAGAACAGGTCGGCCAGCCGCCGGTATCGCTCCGTAAGATAACTGCCCAGGCCCAAGATCTTGACCTCCTTGGCGCTTTCCTGCGTCGCCCCCAGCCAGCGCAGATAGTCGAGTTCGCGGCGCTGAGGCGTCCAGCGGTACAGCAACGAATAGCTGAGCGAAGCGAAATGAGTTTCTCCAAGGAAAGCCGGGAGCACGGCGCAAACCAGCATCAAGAGCAGCCAGGGAGAAAATACGACCAGGGCCGACGTCAAGGTGGCCAGCGTGACCAGGTCCTGCGCCGCCCCCATCACCTGCGCCATCAGTTGCACGCGGCCCATGGTCTGCCGCCGGGCTCGCTCGAGTTTGTCGTAAAACTCGGGCTCCTCGAAATGCGCCAGGTCGAGGGTCGCGGCATGACGCATCAGTTCCACGCTCACGCGATTGGTGAACCTGTCGCCGAGCAGGCTGTCGGCCAACGCGACAGCGCGGCCAAGCAAATCGGACGCCACCGCCAGCGCCAGTTCCGCCGCCACCAGCCTCCAAATGCGCTCGCTCTCGATCCCTCCTCCGCGCACTCCGCGGACAACTGCATCAATGATGAGCTTGCCGATGTAGAGGCCCGCCACCGGCAGAACCGCCCGAAGCATTCGGCACACAACAGAAGTCACAGTAAGGAAAGGGCTTGTCTCCCAGACCATCTTGAGCAGCGGCCTCACGTTTTCGAGAGCCTTGAGCCGCTCCCGCCAGGTGCGCTCCGCAGGGGTCTCGGAGTGGTGGGAAAACGAAGTTCTCGAGCGTGGCGTCATGAGCGGCTGACCTTCACTTTACACCGGCCCAGGCCAAATCTCATATAATGGAAGCTACGCCGGGTCACAAGTTGGGCGTGATCCGGACCACAAAAGATTAATGGAATCACACGAGTTCCAGCGGAAGGCCGCGTAGCAATTCCTGCAGCGCTTGTGACGAAGAGGGGTCCATGTTACTGAGTTCCTTCACGCCGGCATTTCTGCTGGCGAGCGGCGCTCCATCGGCGGCCAGCCGGCTCTTCGACGCGCTTCTAAACAATCCCTTCGCGGGTATCCATCGGCTGGAGTTCTTCGACTGGGCGATCCTGGTCCCGTACTTTGCAGTGCTGATTGTTCTTTCCGTTTACGGGCTGCACCGCTATGAGATGATCCGCGGCTATTGGAAACACCGCAAGAACTTCCCGGAAACAGCCCCGCTAAAATTTTCCGAGCTTCCTCGCGTGACGATCCAGCTTCCGATATACAACGAGCGGTACGTAGTGGAACGCCTGCTCGAAGCCGCCAGCAAAGTCGACTATCCCCGGCATCTGCTCGAAATCCAGGTGCTCGACGACTCGACCGATGAAACCCACGCGTTTACCGAGCGGCTGGTGGGAGAGTATCGGGCGTCGGGACTTCCCATCGAGTACATCCATCGGTCGAATCGCCACGGATATAAGGCGGGCGCCTTACAGAATGGCCTTCAGACCGCGACCGGCGAGATCGTGGCCATCTTCGACGCCGACTTTGTTCCTCCGGCTGATTTCCTCCAACGCACGGTGGATTTCTTCGCCGATCCGAAGGTTGGGATGGTGCAGACGCGGTGGGGGTATTTGAACCGTCACTACAACGTGCTCACCGAAGTGCAGGCGATGCTGCTCGACGGGCACTTCGTTCTGGAGCATGTGGCGCGGAGCGGTGGTGGAATGTTCTTCAACTTCAATGGCACCGCGGGCCTCCTGCGGCGGTCGATGATCGAAGACGCCGGCGGTTGGCAGCACGACACACTGACCGAGGATTCCGACTTAAGTTATCGCGCTCAGCTCAAGGGTTGGAAGTTCGTGTATGTGCCGTCCATCGAGTGCCTGTCGGAGCTGCCGGTGGATACGTACAGTTTCCAGGTGCAGCAATCGCGCTGGGCCAAGGGCCTGACGCAGGTCGCGATCAAGCTTCTGCGGACGATCCTGCGCTCGAAACTTCCGTGGCGCGTGAAGGCCGAGGCGTTTTTCCACCTGACGCCTAACATCTCCTATCCGCTGATGATCGCGGTTTCCGTGCTAATGCTTCCCGTGATGATCGTACGGTTCTATATGGGATGGTTCCAGATGCTGGTAATCGACACGCCGCTGATTGCGGCATCGTTCTGGTCGATCT
>JBGPHB010000323.1:0-5878 GCA_041484155.1 Bryobacteraceae bacterium | reverse complement strand
GTGATCCCACGCGATGATATTTCCTTGCGCGTCGAGGCCGGCGCGCTCGTCCATCACGAATGCGAATCCGTAATTCTCCCACGCCATTTCGTCTTTTCGCGTGAGCTGCACGCGAACGGGTTTGCCCACCGCCTGCGAGAGCAGCGCGGCATCGTAGGTAACGGTATCGGCGCCGTTCAAACCATAGCAGCCGGAACCTCTGCGAAAGATGACGCGCAGGTTCTCCGGCTTCAGGCCGAGAATCATGGCCGCGGTGGTTCGCTGATACCACACCCCCTGCGTGGGCGACCAGATAGTGGCCTTGTCGCCTTGCACGTCGGCGACCGCGCAGGAGCTGCCTACCGATCCGTGCATCTGGTACGGGTGATGATAGGTAGCCTTGAGGACCGTCGTGGCTCCCGCGAGCTTCTGTTCCACATCCTTGGAGTCAAGCAGCAGGTTGTCGCGGGCGGGCTGCTTCCGCACGGACTCGTAAAAGTCGGCGTGGCTCGGCAGGCCGGTGCCTGGAGTCCAGGTGACCTTCAACCTGATGGCGGCTTGCACCGCCTGCCAAGGCTTCTGCGCGACCACGCCGACGAAATTCTTCTTTACGACTACCTTCACGAGGCCGGGTAGATCCTTAACCGAAGTTTCATCCACACTGACCAAAGTCGCGCCCACAGCGGGCGGCCTGACTACCCGTCCGTGCAGCATGCCGGGCAAACGCACATTGTGGACAAACTCGAATTGCCCCGCGACCAACGCCGGAAGGTCTGTACTCCTCATGGGCTTTCCGAGCACGGTCCACTCGCTCGGATGTTTCCGCTTGGCATTGCGGTCGAGAGTAAGGTTGAACTTCCTGCCTCCGACCAGTTGCCCATAAGTTACCTTCTTGGAAGGATCCCCTCTCACGCTGACCACTCCGTCGGCGGCCGTGAGCTGTTCAACGGGCGCCCCGAGCCGGTCGGCAGCGAGCCGGAAGAGCGCTTCGCGCGCCGTGGCCCCAGCCTGGGCCAAATTGCCGTGATTGAAATTGGCGGGGTGCGATTGGCTGCCGGAAGTGTACGCCTGGTCCGGCGTAAACCCCGTATCGCAGTAGATGAGTTTGACGCGATCGAACGGCACGGACAGCTCTTCGGCGACCAACTGGATTTGCGCCGTCGAAATGCCCTGGCCGAGTTCCTCCTTGCCGCTGTACGCCGTCACGCTGCCGTCCGCGGCAATGGCGAGCCACGAATCGAGCTGGTTCAGAACTGGAGAACCCTGTACCGGTCCCCCTTGCTGGGCGAGCGCTCCCATCCGAAAGCTGACGATGAGCGCTCCTGAGGTCTTGAGGAAATCTCGCCGGGAGGTCATCGTGCCATCTCCTCGCCCGCACGTTTGATCGCACGAAGCATCCGGACATTCGTGAAACAACGGCACAGCACGCCCGACATCGCCTGCTGGATCTGCTCTTCGCTGGCCTTCGGGTTTCTATCCAGGAAAGCCTTGGCCGTCATGATGACGCCGTTCACGCAGAAACCACACTGGGCGGCCTGTTCTTCGATGAACGCCTTCTGAAGCGGGTGCGGCTTTTCGATGGTTCCCAGACCTTCGAGCGTCGTAATGTCCGATCCCTCCACGGACTTCACCGTCGTGATGCAGGAGCGGACGGCCTGCCCTTTCACGATCACCGTACATGCTCCGCACTGACCGAGCCCGCAGCCGAATTTCGGCCCGCGCAGCTCCAGATCGTCGCTGAGCGCGTACAGCAGTGGGGTCGCCGGGTCCAGATCCAGCGAGTGGGTACGTCCGTTGACCTTCAAGTTAATCATTGGGCCTCCGCGTACACGCGCCGGACGACATTCGGAACCGGTCCCATGTTCGTCCAATCGGGATATTTGGTCTTAAACTCAGCTTGAAGCTGCCGCCCGGCTTCGTCCACCAGCGTACCGTTCCGCCTGAGCTCCATCGCCCGCTGCTGGAGATCCAGAAGGAAAGCGCGCTCCTTCCCGATCAGAGAGCCGTCGCCGAGTTCACCGTGATCGGGCACCACAAAGCGCGGCTTCAGGGGCTCCAGCTTGTCCAAGATCGCGAGCCAGCCTTTCACGCTGGCGTCTTCGTTAGGCATGTTTGGAACCAGCTTGCTCTGGACGATATCGCCGGGAATCAGGACGCTGTCGCCCTCCACGAAGATCAACTCGTCTCCCAGAGTGTGTGCCGCCCCAATCCAGAACAGGCGAGCAGTAACTCCCCCGAGATCGAGTTTCATTTCCTTATCGAACACGATATCGGGTTTCCGAAACTTCACGTCTTTGAGCAGCTCCTTGTTTGGCGCCGAGCGGCTGCTGAACAGTTCGAGATATTCGGTGCCCCGCCGGTCCAGTTCGTCCTGCTGCGCCTGGGGGCGAACCAGCAACGTATTCGGCGGAAACGCCTGCTCACCCGCGGCGTGTTCGGGATGAAAATGCGTGGTCGTGAGATACAAATCCGTGTTCTTGGAAAGCTTTGCCGCTTCACGCACGATCACGGCCCCGTTGCAAGGCCCCATCCCCGTGTCGACCACCAGCGTCGCGCGGTTACCCACAACGATGGCGATGTTGGGAAATCCTATGATCGCGTATACATGGTCCGATACGCGCGTCGTGGCGTTTTCGGGCACGCCCTGAGGATTCTGGGCCGCGGCAATCGCCGACACCAATGATACAAGAAGCTTTTTCATGTCGTTTGCGGCATGGTCAAGAACCCACGCATCACGTGCCAGAATTGCTGCCGATTGAGCCCGAGCACGACTGAGTGCGCCATCCCCGGCAGGATGACGAACTGACGATCGCCATTCGGAAGGCGCTTGTAGAAGTCGGAAAGATCGTCGACGGTGGCAATGCCGTCGTATTCGCCGCGCACCAGGAGCACCGGGGCGAGGACCTTCGCTGGATCGACCACGGGAAGGTTGGCAGTCATGTCGAGATACGTGCCCGTAGGCACCTGGTCGCCGAACTTCAGCTCCAGGTCGGCCAAAAACTCGCCGAGCGCCGGATCGGAGGTGCCGGGTTTGTCGCGTGTGAAGATGCTGCGGATCATGCCGCGGTCGCGCAGCCGGCGGTTATGGGCCCGGTACTCATCGAGCTGCTTGGCGCGCTGGGCGAGCGTGGGAGAGCCCTCGCCTTTGTAGGTGAATGCTCCAAATACCAGGCGATCCACGCGCTCCGGCTGCACCATCGCGTAGGCGCCGGCCCGGAGCGCGCCCGAGGACTCGCCGAACAGATGAATTTTCTGCCGCTTCGTTTCGTGCGCCACGAGTTCGACGCCCGCTTTGAGATCCGCGACGCCGCTCGCGATATCGGAATTCCCTTCGGTGCGGCCCGACCGGCCGTAGTTCTCGTGGTCCATGGTCCAGACGTCGAATCCCCACTGCGCGAAAGTGTTCATCACCGAGTATTCGCCGTGACCGGACACCGTGAGATCGAAGCTCGGCCGCGAGGAGATCGAGGAACCGTGCACCAGGAGAAGAACCGGCAGCGGCGGCTCGCCCGCCTTGGGCGCGCCGATCCGCTTGCGGAACATGTAGAGCGAGACGTCGCCTTTCTTGGCCCAGTACTCGCTGCTCCAGATCTTAGAGACCGCAGTCCCGGCCGGCGCAAGTTCAGCCAGCAAGCCCGCGCCAAGGCCTGTAACGACGCTACGCCGCGATAGATTCATGCGACCTACCTCCAACCTTGAGTCATTATATACGCACCGAAACAACAAGCTGCATTTTCACGCAAAGACGCAAAGTTCGCAAAGAAGAACGGCCGTTGTTTTCTTTGCGAACTTTGCGTCTTTGCGTGAAACATCTTGTTCTTAGTGCGTCATCGCGTAGACCACGTAGTTGACGCCGATCCGGATTCCCAGCGCCGAGTACTTCTCCGGATACTGGGGAGCGTCCGCCCACTCCCAGGAATCGCCCAAGTCGGAGTTGACGGTCATCGCCACCATGAGCCGGCCCTTGTCGTCGTAGACGCCACGCCAGTAGGGCGTGTCACCGTCATACTGGTAACCGGGGCCGTACAGACCCCACGCGCCGGGGATACGGTAGCGTTCGTCCAGGTCGTAAATGGTGTGGAAAATCTGGTCGCTGTTTTCAAGGTCCACGACTTGCCGGTCTGGGAAAACGCGCCGCATGCTGTCCATAAAGACCTCCCACTCCCGGGTCCCCCAGAAGTCATCGGCCATGAAGAATCCGCCGCGCAACAGATAGTCGCGGAGCCTTCCCGCCTGCGCATCGGTCAGGAGCCATTCTCCTGGCCGCACGGCATACAGCCAGGGCCAGTTGTAGACGTCGTCACCGTCGTCGAGGTTCACCGGTTGCTCGACCGATCGCACGTGAACGCGCGTGAGGCGCCGGAGCGCCAGGACAAAGTGGCGATCCGCTCGGGGATAATCTTGCGTCCAACTCGAGTTTCCGAAAGCCCAGCCGCCCGGGCGCCCCCAAGTGCGGTCGAAGCGTGCGTGGGGAGACGGCGGATACATCAACCGGGCGAAAGTCCACTCCGTTTTCTCCTGAGAGTCCTGGGGCAGCGGAAAGTCGTTGTATTCGATGGCGGGGTATTCGCGGAACGGGCGCTGGTAAGCGAAGAGCGAACCGAGGAAGGCGGCCGCACCTCCCACCAGCCACAAACTTTTCCGAACAAGCATGCGCCGTCCTGTCTTAACGATACATCCAACCAGCATGGCGCTCCGCTTGAGCATTCTGGATCAGTCCCCCATCCCCGAGGGTTCGTCGGCGGGAGACGCTCTCCGGAACACCATCGATCTGGCGTGTCTGGCGGACGATCTGGGCTATCAACGGTACTGGCTGGCGGAGCATCATGGCACGCCGGGACTCGCCTGCGCCAGCCCGGAAGCGCTGATTGGCCCGGTTGCGGCCGCGACTTCGCATCTGCGTGTGGGCAGTGGCGGCATCATGCTGCCCCACTACAGTCCGCTCAAAGTCGCCGAGACGTTCAGTATGTTGAGCGGACTTTTCCCCGGACGCATCGACCTCGGGGTCGGCCGCGCGCCTGGAACCAGCGCGAGCGTGGCGCGTGCCTTGCAGCGGGATCGCCGCCAGCCTCCGCCGGACGATTTTCACGAGCAGTTGGAGGAACTCTTGCGGTATCTCGGCGATGGAAGATCGGCCGAGCCGTGGCTGCTCGGCTCATCGCCACAGAGCGCGGTGTGGGCCGCCGAGCTTGGCTTGCCCTACGTCTTCGCCGACTTTATCAACCCGCACGGCGCCGCGATCGCCGCGCACTATCGCCAGAATTTCGTGCCGTCGGAGCGCCTGCGCGAACCGCGCGTCGCCGTGGCGGGATGGGCGCTCTGCGCCGAAACCGACGAAGAAGCCGTTCGGCTTTCTTTAAGTTTCCGGATGCTGATGACGCTGCTGTTTAGTTAGAGGACGGTTGATCCCTGTCCCGACTGTGGAACACGCTCAGCGCTTCCTGGAGGAGGAAGGCGTGCCGCTGGAAATGCTGGCCGCGGGCCGCCGGATCATCGCGGGCTCCCCGGCCACGGTCCGCGACCTAATTGAAAAACTCGCCGGCGAGTATTGCGCCGAAGAAGTGTTCATCGTCAATATCATGCATGACCACGCCGCGCGCCGCCGCTCCTACGAGCTGATTGCCCGAGAGTTCGGTTTAGTGCCACCCACCTCTGTTTGATCTTCGAGGCGGTCAGCTTCCAGCAGATCAGTCTGGCAAGTAGCGTGGCGCACGCTCTCCAGCGTGCCGTGCCCGCACTCGTGCGGGCACTTGTGGCCACGCCACGAACCATGCGTTCCCACGAGTGGGAACGTGGCGCGCAGAAGTGCGACCGGCTTCTAGCCGGTGGTGCTTTCAGCGTGGGCCGGGCGTATGATCGAAGCATGAGCAGTAAGACCATGATCACCACGGAAGAATTC
>JBGPHB010000322.1:0-5894 GCA_041484155.1 Bryobacteraceae bacterium | reverse complement strand
CATATGGACTTCCTTTACCAGGTGGGCGGTACGGCGAAGGTGCAAGACAACACGAGAGTGCAGTTCCGTAATGCCGAAGAAGTGATTGAGTTCGCAGCCGCCTCGCTCCACGTAAAGGGAAAGCTGAAGTTGGACAAGTGCATCTTCGCGGACGACTTCCTCTTTCTCAAGTCGGTGGTGAAGGGCACGCCGAAGCTAACCATTCCTTCGCCCAGCATGATGAACTACCGCAGCGGCCGCGCGGCCATCGATCCCGCGGCCTATTCGGACATCCAGGAATTTTGGCACGACCTCGCGCAAGTCTATGTGCAGGAGATTGACGCCCTGGCCCAACTGGGCTGCACGTATTTGCAACTCGACGACGTGAGTCTCGCCTACCTGAACGATCCGGAGCAGCGGGATCACGTCACCAGGAGTGGCGGCGACGGCGAGCAGGCGCATCTCACTCATATCCGCGTCCTCAATCAGGCTTTAGCCAACAAACCGCCGGGGATGACTATTTGCACCCACATGTGCCGCGGCAACTTTCGTTCGTCATGGGCGGCATCGGGAGGTTACGACTACGTCGCCGGAGCCCTGTTTGGTGAACTGAAAGTGGACGGCTACTTCCTGGAGTACGACGACGCGCGGTCTGGAAACTTCGAGCCGCTGCGTTTCGTTCCCAAGGGGAAGAAGGTCGTGCTCGGTCTGGTGACTTCAAAGCACGGCGGTCTCGAGAAGAAGGATGACCTCAAGCGCCGCATCGGCGAGGCGGCAAAATACGTGCCGTTGGAGCAGATCTGCCTGAGCCCGCAGTGCGGTTTCTCGTCTACGATTGAGGGCAACGCGCTGACGATGGAGGAACAATTCCAAAAGCTGCGCCTGGTGGTGGAAACATCCCGTGAAATCTGGGCCTGACGTAATGCCAGACTTGCTGGTGTCTATACCTCTAATGCCTGAACTACTACTGCCTGAAATCTTGAGAAGCTGTGGGGCAGCTAGTCTTGGCGGCGAGCCGGCCTCCAGGCCGGCTTTCTTGCTGCATCCCAAAAACAAAAAAGCCGGCTCGAAAGCTGGCTCGCCGGCATGACTGCCCGCCCCACATCGGACAATGCGGTATACGGAGTGGCCTTGAATTTCAGGGCTGAGCTGGAGCACTTGAAACCGCAGATGCGTGGCGATCCGTACAAGAAGCCGCCGATCGCTCCGATCCTCTACATCAAGCCTCGCAACACGTGGACTGCGCACGGGGCCGCCATCTCGATCCCCGCCGACGTTGAACACCTCAAGATGGCAGGCACGCTCGGAGTGGTGATCGGCCGCACGGCATGCCGCGTTCCGGCCAGGGACGCGCTGGCTTACGTCGGCGGATACACCGTCGTCAACGATGTCAGCGTTCCGCATGAATCGTACTACCGGCCTGCGATTCGCCAGCGCTGCCGCGATGGCTTTTGCGCCATCGGCGATCGAGGTGTTCTCTCCAAGCCGGATCAGATCCAAATCAGAATCCTGATCAACGACGAGATGCTTTGCTCGGCGAATACCCGCGACCTGGTCCGGCCGGTGAAGCGCCTGATCGCGGACGTGACCGAATTCATGACGCTTCGGCCGGGTGACATATTGCTAGTGGGCGAACCGCCGGACGCTCCGCTCGCCCGCGCCGGCGACCGGGTGCGGGTGGAAATTAGCGGCCTCGCGCCGCTCGAGAACCGCGTCGTGACCGAGGGCCGCCGGTCATGAAACATGCCCGCGTCGCCTATGCGGGGGCGGTTCACGACGCAACCGAACACAAGGGTCATGTGCGGTTGACGGATGGGCGCATTCTCAAGGAAGATGCGGTCGTCTGGCTGCCGCCGGTTCGGGCGGGAACGCTTTTCGCGCTCGGGCTCAACTACGCGGATCACGCGAAAGAACTCGCCTTCAAGCCTCCCAGTGAGCCTCTGGTCTTTCTCAAAGGTCCACAAACCATCTGCGGCCACTGCGGCCAGACCCGGCGTCCATCGGGCGTGAAGTACATGCACTACGAATGCGAGTTGGCCGTCGTGATCGGGAAGACGGCGCGCAGAGTGACGAAGCGCGAGGCGTATGGCTGTGTTGCCGGTTATACAGTCGCCAATGACTACGCGATTCGGGACTACTTGGAGAACTATTACCGGCCGAACCTTCGCGTGAAGAGCCGCGACGGCGCGACGCCGCTGGGGCCGTGGCTGGTTGACGCCGCGGACGTGGCTGACCCGATGAATCTGCATCTGCGAACTTTGGTCAATGGTAAAGTCACTCAAGAAGGCTCGACCCGTGACATGATATTTGACATCCCGGCGCTGATTGAATACCTCAGTGGGTTCATGACGCTCCAGCCCGGCGATCTCATCCTGACGGGCACGCCAGAGGGACTTGCCGGTGTGAAGGTGGGCGACGAAGTGATTACGGAAATCGAGGGGATCGGGCGTTTGAAGAATACGATCGTCGGCGATCGTGAATTTCACATTACTAAGGCAAGCTAAAGCATGCCCCACTTCATCGTCGAATACACGGACAACCTCAGGGCGGAAGGACGCATTTCAGAGCTGCTCGCCAAAGTCAACGCGGTCATGAGGGAGCAGGACGGCGTATTTCCACTGGGCGGCATCCGCTGCCGGGCCATTGAGGTGAGAGACTACTTCATCGCGGACGGCGAGGAAGACTACGCGTTCGTTCATGCCCATCTGAAGATCGGCCCCGGGCGCTCCGAGGCCGAGATTACGAAGGCTCTCGACGAGATTTTCGCCGCGATGCGGGAGCATTTCGCGCCGCTGTTCGCGAAACGCTACCTGGGGCTCTCGATGGAGTTCACCGAATTCGGCAAATACAGCCGGTACAAGCAGAACAATATGCACACCCGCTTTAAGGAAGGCTGAATCATGCTGGACGAGAAGAGCATTCAGGACGCGGCGCGGCGATTGGACGAATCGGAGAGAAGCCGGGTGCAGATCCGGCAACTGTCGCTGGAACATCCTGGGATGACGATCGACGATGCGTACGCGGTGCAGAAGGCCTGGGTTGCTTTGAAGACCAACGCCGGACGCACCATTAGAGGGCACAAAATCGGCCTTACGTCGAAGGTCATGCAAGCCTCTTCGAACATTAACGAGCCCGATTACGGGTCACTGCTCGACGACATGTTCTTCGCCGACGGTTCCGAGCTTCCGATGGACCGCTTCATCGTCCCGCGCCTCGAGGTGGAACTTGCGTTCATTCTAGGGAAACCTCTCCACGGTCCGGACTGCACGATCTTCGATGTCCTGAACGCTACCGATTACGTCACACCGGCCGTCGAGATCATCGACGCGCGCATTCAGCAGGTGGATCCCGAGACCAAGGCGACACGCAAGGTGTTCGATACCATCGCCGACAATGCCGCCAACGCCGCGCTGGTGCTCGGCGGCCGTCCGTTCCGGCCGCTGGATGCGGATATGCGCTGGATCTCGGCGGTTTGTTACCGCAATGGCACGATTGAAGAATCGGGAGTGGCCGCGGCCGTGCTGAATCATCCAGCGAACGGCGTGGCGTGGCTCGCGAATAAGCTCTCGGCGCACAACGTCGGGCTCGCCGCGGGCGAGATCATTCTAGGAGGCTCGTTCACGCGCCCCGTCTCCGCGCGGCGCGGCGACACGTTCCACATCGAGTATGGTTCGTTCGGCTCCATCTCCTGTCACTTCGCATGAAGAATCTGTTCAAGGCCGCATTGAAGAACCCCGACCGGCCGCAGATCGGTTTGTGGCTTGGCTTAGCCGATCCGTACTGTGCGGAAATCTGCGCCGGCGCCGGCTTTGATTGGCTGCTCCTCGATGGCGAGCACGCGCCGAACGACGTTCAGTCGATTCTGGCCCAGTTGCAGGCCGTTGCGTCCTATCCAGTTCATCCGATCGTTCGCCCCGTATCCGGCGACGTGAACCTGATCAAACAGTTGCTCGACATCGGCGCGCAAACCCTGCTGATACCGATGATCGAAACCGCGGACCTGGCGAGACAAATGGTTTCAGAGATGCGTTATCCGCCCTCCGGCATCCGCGGCGTCGGCAGCGCCATCGCCCGCGCCTCTCGCTGGAGCCGTATCTCCAACTATCTGCCTCAGGCCGATGCCGAGATGTGCCTTCTGGTACAAGTCGAAACGCGTAAGGGACTCGAAAATCTCGAGGCCATCGCCGCCGTCGAGGGAGTAGATGGTGTGTTCATCGGCCCCGCCGATCTCTCCGCATCGCTCGGCCATCTTGGCAATCCGGGACACCCCGAGGTACAGGCGAGCATCGACGACGCCATCCGGCGCATTCGAGAATCCGGGAAAGCGCCCGGCATTCTTGTAACCGACGAGGTGCTGACGCGCCACTATATTTCGCTCGGGTGTTCGTTCGTCGCTGTAGGCGTCGATACGTCGTTACTGGTGCGTGCAACCCAGGGTCTGGCTGCAAAGTTCAAGTCGCGGGACAAATAGCCTCCGCTTTACCGAACCTACCCTATAATGAATAAGGCCCCATGAAGTTTCTCCTGGTCGTATCGCTGAGCCTGCTGCCGCTTCTCGGACAGACGCCCAAACCGCCGGCCGCCGAGCCGGACGACGTGAACCGCATCACTCTGGACGTGACGCGCGTGCAACTGCTGTTCACGGTGTCCGATAAACGGGGCCGCTTTGTGAACGATCTGGCCAGGGAGGACTTCGAGGTCTTCGAGGCTAAGAAGCCGCAGTCGATCGTCGAGTTTACGGCGGAGGCCGACCTTCCGCTGCGCCTTGCCATCCTCATCGATACCAGCAACAGTATCCGCGAGCGCTTTAAGTTCCAGCAGGAGGCTGCCACCGACTTTATCAACACGGTGGTGCGAGCCGGCCAGGATAAAGCCGTGGTGGTGAGCTTCGATACTGCCGCGGAGCTGGTAGCCGATCTCACCGACGATACCGAGAAACTCACGAGCGCGATCCGCAGTCTTCGCGCGGGAGGCGGTACTGCGCTTTACGACGCGGTTTTCTTCGCCTGCCGCGACAAGCTGATGCAGGACCAGCCGCGCCACAAGTTTCGCCGCGCGATGGTGATCCTGAGCGACGGTGAGGACAACCAGAGCCGCTGGACCCGCGAACAGGCCCTCGAGATGGCCCACAAGGCCGACGTCGTGATCTATTCCATCTCCACGAACATCAGCCACATCCCTACCGATGGAGACAAGGTTCTGAAGTATTTCGCGGAGCAAACCGGTGGCCTGGCGTTCTTTCCGTTCAAGGCGCAGGATATGGCGCAGTCTTTTGAGAACATCGCCAATGAGCTGCGGCATCAGTACAACATTTTCTACAATCCGCAGCCGTTCAAACCGGACGGACTGTTCCATGCGATTGACCTTAAGGTGAAGGGCCGGAAGGACTTGGTGGTGCGTGCCCGGAAGGGTTACTATGCCCCGCGATTGTAACGTTCTGGCCCGTTCAACGTCATAGCATCTTACACCGCCAACGTTATATACTGTTTGATTCCAGGAGGGATTTTGCGTTCCATCACATTACTAACTCTTTGTGTGGCCATGATTTGCCATGCACAGGAGGGGCCCAAGCCGCAGGCGCAGGCGACGCCCCCCCTGACGGCTCCGCCAACCGCCGCCCAGCCGGCCCCGCCGCCGCCGCCACCGCTGCCTGCGTCGATCAAACTGATTGCTATTCAGGGCGAGGGCGCGCTGAACAGCGTCAAGACCAGGAAGGCCACACAGATCGTTGTGGAGGTCCGAGACGACAAGGATAAGCCGGTTCAAGGAGCGGAAGTTGTGTTTCAGCTCCCGGCGGAGGGTCCTGGCGGTACGTTTAACGACTGGATGCGCAGCCAGACCGCGCGCACGAACGAACAGGGGCAGGCGGGTACCAGCGCACTGGTGCCAAACGACCAGGAGGGCCGGTTCAACGT
>JBGPHB010000321.1:0-5900 GCA_041484155.1 Bryobacteraceae bacterium | reverse complement strand
CCGATTATACCCGGTTCGTTCCGCCGCCCGTCAGGGCGCCTTGGACTCCAGCATGGATTTTAGCTGCCAGTAAGCCCGCTCCTCATAGTTGGTCTTCAAGCGCTCCAGCGCTTGCAGACGGGCATCGGCGGCGTGCGCGTCCCCGGGGCGCAGGCCCTGCTTCTTCAGGCAACGCCCCAGCAGCAGCGTGGCCATCTGGTCCTCCGGCGTGCGGTCCAGCACGGCGCGAAAGCGGTCCGCGGCGGCGGCGAAGTCGCCCTTCTTCCACAAGGCGTAACCCAGGTTGAAGTGATACACCGGATCGTTCGAGTCTCCCTCCAGCGCTTTGCGAAAATCCTCGACCGCCTGGGGCGCGTTACGCCGGCTTTCGGCAGCGCCCAGATTGTTGTAGACCTCGCTCAGCGGCACTGTTGTCACGATGCTCTGAAACGCCTTCTGCGCGCCGGGGTAATCCCCGGACTGGAAGCGCGCCAGGCCCAGCAGGAAATTCGCCGGACGGTAGTGGATGTCCTCCGGCCCGACCTTTTCGAGCCAATCGGCGGCTTCCCGGTATTCCTTGCGCTGATAATGGATCTGTCCAAGCTGGTAGCAGGGATGTGCGAATCGCGCATCCAGGCGGGCCGCCTGCGTGAAGTACTTCTCTTTCTGCTCCGCATCGTGCGCGAGAAGCCCCCGGACGTAGTTTTCTTCCGCGTCCAAACGAATGGGAGCGCGCAACGTGCGGAAATCGGCTTCCGGAGGGGCGAGCCTGGGGGCCAGCAACTGGAGCGCCCGCCACGCCAAGTGGGCCTGCAGGGTGGCCAGGTCCTCGATCGCGCCCGTTTCGACGAATTCCGGTCCCAGGTGCAAGTGCCGCAGGTCGACGATGCGTGCGGAAATCTTGAGTGAGCCCCTGGCGCCCGGGCCGGATGCCGCGGCCGCCGGTTTGAACTCGAAACTTCCGTACACCACCTGCTCGGCGTCCAGTGTTTCGCCGATTTTCATTACCGAGGCCTGGGACAGCGGGCTGTGCTCACGCAGGCTCAGCCGGCTATAGGCTTCCTGCACGTCGCTGCGTTCCAGGGTGAGGATACCCCGCGATCCCAGCGCCTCGCGCACGGTTTCCGCGATGCTCTCTCCGATCCAATCCAGACTGGCCGGCGCGGCGGCCCCGCTCACGAACGGAAGAACGGCAGCCGTCTCGGCCCGAGCCGCACACACAATAATCGTCGCCACCAGCCATCGCCGCACGCCTTCAGCATAACAAGCCCCGCCCGTGAGGGCGGGGTTCTGGAGTTTCTACCCCGCCCTAACGGGCAGGGCTTTGTCGTACGTCTACAACACCCCGCAAGCGCCGCCCGTTAGAAGCTGCCAAGAATTGTCTCCTCAGCCCGCTCCCTCATGGTCGCGGTTCGGTAAGTGGCTGATTGCGCAAAGTGCCGACACCGAACCGCAACCGTGAGGGAGCGGGTTGAACGAATTTTTCACTCGGTCCCGATATTTACAATCTGCGCGAGACACTGTTCAATTACCACCGGCGAGTCACCAAACCCTGACAACCACTTCACGTCCGGGTCGCGGCGGAACCACGTCAATTGGCGTTTGGCGTATTGGCGGGTTTCCAGTTGCGTGGACGCGATCGCCTGCTCGATCGTCATATCACCTCGAAGGTGCTGGAGCGCCTGCCGGTAGCCCAGCGATTCGAAAGGCTTCTCGGAGCCGGAACATCCTCGGGCCAGCAATCGCTTCACTTCCTCGAGCAGCCCCGCACCAAACATTTGACGCGCGCGTGCGTCCAGAACCGCGTGGAGCTGTGCGCGGTTGGGATCGAGCCCGATCTGCAAGGTGCGATATCCGCTTAAAGCCTCAGCGGCGGAGGGCGATGGCAGTGGATTGCGAGTGAGCATTCGTACTTCCAGCGCCCGGACCAGCTTCTTGACGTCACGAGCGTGGATCCGGGCCGCCGCGGCGGGATCGAGGCGCCCGAGGAGCCGATGAAGCGTTCCGGGCCGGCTGGTTTCGCGGGCCACCAGGCGTTCGCGTAGAGCGTCGTCCCTCTGGGGCAAGGCAGGAAGACCATGCAGCAGTGCTTTCAGGTAGAATCCCGTCCCGCCCGTGATGACCGGGAGACGGCCGCGTTCGGAGATGCCGCCGGCCACCTCTCGCGCCCGGCGAGCGTATTCACCTGCGGAGAAACCTTGGTGGGGCTCTAAAACGTCAAACAAGTGGTGAGGAATACCCCGGCGCTGGGACTCCGGAAGCTTCGCCGTGCCGACGTCGAAACCGCGATACAGTTGGAGAGAATCGCAATTGACGATTTCTCCGCGAAATGTTTCGGCCACACGCAGCGCCAGGGCGCTTTTCCCGGCTCCGGTCGGGCCGACGATGGCGACGAGCGGCCGGTTCAGGTTCGTCGATATACTGGGCAAATCGATATACTAAAGATGGTACGTCACGGAAAGAGGACGCGAATGTATAGAGCGGCTTTGGCGATGTTGGTCGGAGGCGTAGCGGCGTGGGGGCAGGCGCAGGGCAACGCCGGCGGCGCCCCCAATCGGGGCGATCGGGCCGCGGCGTATTATCATTACACGCTGGCTCACATGTACGCCGAGCTGGCCGGCGCTTCTTCCGGGAGCCGTAACGACTACATCAACAAGGCCATCGAAAACTACAAGGCGGCCATCAAGGACGATCCGCAGACCGCGATGCTGAGCGAGGAACTGTCGGAGATCTATATAGGCACCGGCCGCCTCCGCGAGGCCGAAAGCGACGCCCAGGACGCGTTGCGGCAAAATCCCAACGACATCACCGCCTTGCGCATGCTGGCTCGAATCTACACTCGCCAGATTGGCGACAGCCAGCAGAACCGTGTGGATGAAGGGATGCTGCGCAAGACCATCGACCAGTATCAGAAGATCACGCGGCTGGATCCGAAGGACGTGGATTCGTGGCTGATGCTGGGACGCCTCCAGAAGGTGGCCCACAATTCCGTGGAATCCCAGAACGCGTACAAGAAGGCTCTGGAGATCGATGCGGAGAACGAAGACGCGCTCACGGGTCTGGCGCTGGTGTACGCAGACCTGGGAGACAATCAGGCCGCCGCCGGTCTTCTCCAGAAGCTGGCCGAGAAGAATCCGAATGTGCGAAGCCTGTCGGCGTTGGCCGCCGCGTACGAACAGATGCGCGAATTCAAGCTGGCCGCCGATGCGCTCAAGCGGGCGCTGGATCTGAATCCGCCGAATGCTTCCGAACTGAAGCACGCGCTGGCCCAGAACCAGATGTTCGGCGAGCAGTTCGATGCCGCTCTACAGACCTACCAGGAATTAGTGGCGGACGAACCGGCCGACACGCAGTCCTACTTGCGAATCTCCCAGATTTACCTGCAACTGAAGGATTTTGCAAAAGCGCGCGAGGCTTCCGACAAGGCACGCAGCCTCGATCCGGACAACCTCGAGGTGCGCTATAGCCTGGTCACCATCCTGGAAGCCGAAGGCAAGACGCCGGAGGCGATTCAACTTTTGAAGGACATTCTGTCCAGCACATCGAAGCGCTCCTACAATCGGACGGAAAGAGAAGTCCGCAGACAGCTCCTGGAGCGGTTGGCGGCGATATATGGCGCCAACGAACAGACCGAGCCCGCCGTGGCTACGTTCCGGGAAATCGCCGAGCTTGATCCCGACAAGGCCCCGCGCATGTCTGCGGCGATCGTCAAGAGCTATATGTTGGGCAAGGATTTCGCGAAGGCCGAGCAGGAGGCTGACGCGGCGGTCAAGAAGTGGCCCTCGGATCGCGACGTTCGGGTTACGCGGGCTGAGTTGCTCGGGGAAATGGGCAAGACCGACGCCGCGGCGGCTGACGTAAGGAAGCTTTTAGATGGCAAGAACGACCGTGACACGTATCTTTCCCTGGCCGATATTTACGAGAAAGGCAAACGCTTTGACGAGGTGGCCAAGGCGCTGGACGCCGCTGAAAAACTCTCCGAGAGCAAGGAAGAGAAGCAAGGCGTGTGGTTCCAGCGAGGCGCGATGTTCGAGAAGATGAACAAGGTCGAATCCGCCGAAGCTGAGTTCCGCCGGGTTCTGGAATCGAATCCCAAGTACGCACCCGCGCTGAACTACCTGGGCTACATGCTGGCCGACCGGAGCCTGAAACTCCCCGAGGCGCTGCAGTTGATCGTCAAGGCGCTGGATCAAGACCCCAACAACGGAGCCTATTTAGATAGTCTCGGCTGGGCGCAATTCAAGTTGGGCCGGCTCGACGACGCTGAGGAGAACATGCGAAAAGCCGTGGAGCGCACGCCCCGCGATCCCTCGATTCGCGATCACTTCGGCGATGTATTGCTGCGCCAGTCCAAAGTGAAGGAAGCGGTCACTCAATGGCAAACATCTCTAAAAGAGTGGGAGACGAGTTCGCCGTCGGAGATGGATCAGGCCGAGGTGGCCAAGGTGAAGAGCAAGCTCGAAAACGCGAAGATGCGCCTGGCGAAGGAAGGCGCACCGAACTCGAATAAGCAGTGACCCCTCTGAAAACCCCGCCCTGACGGGCGGGGCTTGTCGCGCGTTTTTGCAACCACCGTCAACGGCGCCGCCAAAATTCGTTCAGCCCGCTCCATTACTGTCGCGGTTCGGTATCGGCACCCTGCGCAATCAGCCGCTTACCGAACCGCGACCGTAAGGGAGCGGGTTGAGAGGACAAAAGAGGACAAATTCCTTACAGCTTCACAGAGCGGGGTTACGCGGGGAGTTTGAACGCGCCACTCATCGAGCCGTTTGCCGGGCCGCTGAGGGCTTTGTCGAGGCGGACTGCGAGCGACACGCTGAGAACCCCGAGTGCTGCTCCGCCCAGAATATCAGCCAACCAATGGATGCCTAGAGTGTAAGTGGAAAGGATGATCGTGAGCCCCAGCGCCGTTACGAACATCCGCAAACGAACCTGGAAAATATGAGCGGTCACAATCAGAAGGGTGGTCAACGAGACGTGGAAGCTGGGGAAGCAGTTATCCAAGCCACTCACTGGACGCAGCTTTTCAATCAGATTCGTAGACCATTGGTCCGATAGCAGCGTGGCGGCGGCTTCGGGGTAAGACCAGCGCTCCGGTACGGGAAAGAACAGAAAGAACGGAAGAGTCGCGGCGTAGTCGATCGCGATGGCCAGCGAGAATACCCGATACGCGGAAATGTCCGCGCGCTGGGCCAGTACCCACGCCATGGCCAGGCCGAGAGCCGGGAAAAGAAAGAAATACGAAATCGAGTAACCGTACACGGAGATCCAGTTCGTCACGTCCTGATACTCGAACCTGAAGTCGCTCTCCAGCCAATGCGTGGCGTAGGCGAAAGAATAGGAGAGATCCAGTCCGAGACCGTATTTATCCCTGGCCCAGGCCGCGATGGTGGTCTCCACGTAGTTGAGCAGGAACACGATCACCAGCAACAGCGTGAGTTGCAGCCTTGTCGACAGCATTTAGGTTTTTAAGAGAGCCGCGGGCGAGAATCGAAGATACAGGGCACGCTTTCCATCGTGGTCGCGAAAGGACTTGTGCTCCACGTTGCCGAGCAGCGAGGCTGTCATACTGCTCCCGACAGTCCAGTCGCCCAGGCTGCTGGGTTTTAAGCGGAATTCCAGGTTCAGCTCCTGCACGCTTTCGGAACCGATCAGAATGCTTCCCGGGAGAGTCGTCGTTCTTGAGAACACATAGCGCTCATTTTCCTTGGTGTCGTCGACGATCTTCCACTCCGCCGAGAAGAAGCTCATTTTCTGGATGGCCTCTTCGTAAACCTCGTTGAAGTGATTGGAAACCTCCTTAAGGACCAGGGCGTCATCCGGACGGAGAAGCGTTGCTTCGGGGCCACCGTTCGCCGAACTGAACATCAAACGGGCGATCCTGTTCAGCGCCCTCCATTCCAGGGCGTCTCCGGTAAACT
>JBGPHB010000320.1:0-5913 GCA_041484155.1 Bryobacteraceae bacterium | reverse complement strand
TTGTGCGAATCTTCGGCAGAAACAGGTGGGGAGAACGGCTCGACGTAGACTTCGGTCGTTCCGGACTCATTGGAAATGTAAGCAATCCAGCTGCCGTCCGGAGAGAACGCTCCATCGCCCTCGTCGGGCCGCCCCGGCCCAAACCTCCCCGAGGGCAAGGGCAAGCAAGAGGTTGATGAGATCAGCAACTCCTGCCACAGCATCGACCTGATGTTACAGTTCCGGACCACAACCCGGACCACCAAAGAAGTGTGGAATCAAACCGTGTGCGCCATGATCGGCCGCGGCGCGGAGAACTCGGAAGCCGATGTCAAGATTGTCGTCGACTATCTGACCAGGTATTTCGGCCCATCGGTCGACGTGAACAACGCCGCCGCTCAGGAGATCGAGACACAACTCGAAATCCCTTCGCAGCAAGCGGAAGCGATCGTGAAACACCGTCAGGACCGGGGCAATTTCAAAGAATGGGCCGATCTGGAGAAAGTGTCCGGCCTGGATATCAAGAAAATCGAACCGCTCAAGAACCGCGTCACGTTCTGAAGCAAGTTCGCGGGTGCACGTCTTAAAGCGGAAGGCCGATGCGTCGCATGAGATCCCGGAAGCGAGGATCGGAACGCAGGCTATCGAAGAGCGGGCTGGGTAATTCCTGAATCAGCATCGTGCGTTCCCGATACGCCTTCTCCAGCCATTGGAAGGCGGAGTCTCGATCGCCAAGCCCGGTATAGACCAGAGCGATTTCAAACGGGGAAACGTACTTCTGTGTTGAGAGCGTCTTTAGCTCATTGAGGGTACTCAGCGCTTGAGCCCTGTCACCTGCCAGCGCATGGGCGTGGGCCAGCAGCGCCCGGTAGAGCGTGCCGCCTCCCGAAACGCTTACTGCCTTCTCAAGTTCCGCGATAGCCTCGGGAAACTCGCGCTTTTGCTCATGTATCTGAGCGAGGAACCAGAGGGGAGTGGGATTAGTAGGGTCCAGCTCGAGAGCTATCTGACATGCCCGCATAGCTTCGTCATACCTACGAGCGCGGTAAAGTATCATTCCCAGACCGTTGTTGGTGCCAACGAAGATCGGGTCCAGCTCGCGCGCTCGCCTGGCCTCCGCGATGGCTTCCACGTGCCGGCCCATCTTGGATAAATAGTCAGAATGGCCGGCGTGCGGGAGGGAACGGTTGGGATTCAGCTCGGGCATACGCGGGTATTCCGCTTCCGCGCCTGCCCAGTCCCATTCGTACCCTCTCTTGACCTCCGCCAGCGTATTGTGGGCTTCCAGGTTCGTTTCATCCAGTTCCAAAGCCTTCACTGCCGCTGCTTGCGCCTTGGGGTAAGCCTCTCCTGAGGGCCGACGTCCCCGAATCCCCATCACGTAGTAGGCGTGAGAAAGGCCCGCATAACCTTGAGCGTAGGCTGGGTCAAGTTCAATCGCTTGAGTAAAGAGTTGGACGCTTTTGTTCAACTCCGGCGCGGTTGCTTTAGTTCGGAAAAAGCTTCCCTCAAGATAAGCCTCATAAGCACGGGGATTGACGGGACGCGCCCTCGTGAGGCTCGTATACTCATTAGGCGTCAGTTTGATTTGAATCTGGCCGGCAATGGCCTGCGCCACTTCGCCCTGCAATCTTAGGACGTCGCCCAGATCGCGCTCGAACTTCTCGGACCAAAGGTGCCGGTCGTCACGCGCCCGGATGAGCTGCGCCGTGACCCGCACCTTTTGCCCCGAGTGCACGACCGTCCCCTCCACCACGGCATCCACGCCCAGTTCTCTCGCAATCACCGGTAGCGGTTTATGCGCGGCCTTGTACTGCATGATGGAAGTGCGCGAGATCACCCGCAGCGAACCGATCTTGGCGATCTCGGTGATCAGCTCATCGGTCATCCCATCCGCGAAGTAGTCCTGCGCCGGATCACTGGAGAGGTTCTCAAGCGGCAGCACTGCAAGGGACTGAATGCGTGGTTGGACGCGCCCGCCGACCTTCAATCCGAGAGACACCAATGAGATCGCCAACAGCGCGCCCGCCGATACGAGGAGCCACCGCTTTCTTGGAGACGCGACGATACTGAGTTCCGCCGCTGCCGTCTCAACCGGCGCAATGAAGCGATATCCGCGCCGAGGCAGAGTTTCGATGAAGCGTGGGTTGTCAGTGCCGTCGCCTAAGGCTTCGCGGAGCCTGTTGATGGCTCTGTTCAGACCGCGATCGAAGTCGACAAAGGTATCTGCCGGCCAGAGCTTTTGCTGGAGCTCTTCCCGCGTCACAACCTCGCCGGGATGCTCCAGCAACAGCATTAGAATCTGAAACGGCTGCTCTTGCAGCTTGACCTTGAGGCCCTGCCTCCGCAGTTCGCCAGCGGGAGGATTAACCTCGAAGATCCCGAAGCGGATTGGCGGTGACAGGCGGTTGACATCTTCCATGTGGTGGCCCGCGAACGCACTATACCACTTCCGGGGACATGATCTCGTAATCTGCTGAGTCTAGGCCTCTTATCAAGGGAGAAATGGATTACACGGGAAGAAGATGGCGGCAATTGAAGTCCCGACTCACAAGCGTCATAGTTCACCCCGGACCACAAGGAGCTCATATGAAAAAGCAAAGTCTGAGACCGGGGGCGCTCGTCCTGGGCATGATGGTAATCCTCGCGGCGACTGGCCGTGCTCAACAGCCGGCGGTTTACGCGACCGGACTCCAGAATCCATCGAAGATCATTGTGGGTTCGTCCGGAACCCTACTGGTCACCGAAGCCGGCGCCGCGCCAAACTCGGGACGCATATCTGTGATCGACCCTGGGGGGCACCGGCGCACTCTGATCGACGGACTGCCTTCGGGCAAAGAGGCCGACGGGCCCAACGGCCTGGCGCTCAGCGGCCGGACTCTCTTTGTCGCCAATGCCGAAGGTGATGGCTTCGTGAGCGGGACCAAGCCCAGGACACAGGTCCCCAATCCGAACGGGTTATCTTCGCCCATCTACGCCACGATCCTAAAGGTCACGTTCAGCGGCGACATCGAGGGCTTGGCGGCCGGGTTCACGCTCAAGCTGCAGGATCACTTTACGCTGCTCGACGGCGCACCGGTCATTCTGGATAACGGAGCAGGAGCTCAGGCCACCCTGGAGATGCTGTCCCAGTTCCGGTGGGCTGTTTCAGACCCCGTGACGCTCTACCGAAATTCACACCCGTACGGGCTGGCCCTGCTTCCCTCGCAGCCGGACAGCCTGTACGTTGCCGATGCGGGCATGAACACTATAGTGCAAGTGAGCCTAAGCACGGGCAAGACGAAGACACTGGTCCGCTTTCCGAACGCGCCAAGTCCCACGCCGGCGGCGATTGTCAGCGAAGCCGTTCCCAATAGTGTCCGAGCTTACGGCGATCATCTCCTGGTGAGTCTGCTGTCCGGCGTTCCGTTCGTCGAAGGGGCTTCGCGTGTTATGGAGGTCGATCCCGCCACAGGCGCCGCAGCGCCGTTCATTACATTGCTTGCGTCCACCATTGATGTCCTCCACCGCACGAAGGCCAACGGAGCGTGGCAGTTCCTCGCGCTCGAATACAGCGTTGCTCTAGTCCAAGGGAAACCGGGAAGACTACTTGTCTACGACACCGCGGCTGGTCGGATCATGGCCGATAACCTACCCACACCCAGCGCAATGGCCTTCGATCAGTCGACTGGAAACCTCTACATCACCAGCCGGGGCGATGGAACAGTGCTGATGATCAACCTTGGAAACTGATGGATGAGCGGCTCGCGGCGAACCTGTCTAACTAGGGCAACAAAAGCCGTGGGGGCCGGAGTCATCTCTTCAGCCCTGCCTGCCAGTTCAGCACCACCGTGAAAGGCTGCGACGCACTTTGTTCCACTGGGACCGCTACCAGGAACCGGTCGCCTTGGCCCGCCTCGTCCGAGTACCAAGGCGAAGGCTTCTGGAACAGTGCCTGGGGCACGCCCGGCTGCACGGTCGCGCCACCTGTTAGTGCTACGGACATCAACATGCCGCCCGGTGTGCTATAAAACAGCTCTTTGCCGTCGGCCCGCCAACGCGGACGGCTCCCCGCCCCTCGGGAAACCAATACCTTGGGCCGGTTGTGCGAGTCTACGGCAGACACAGGTGGGGAGAACGGCTCGATGTAGACCTCGGCCGTTCCGGATTCATCGGATACGTAAGCGACCCAGCGGCCGTCTGGGGAGAACGTTCCATCGCCCTCGCCGGCCTGGGTATGCACAAGAGGGATCGGCGTATGCTTGCCAGCTCCCTCGAGCGGCAGCACCCAGACGTCCCCTTTTGTGCCGTACAAGAGGAAGCGCCCATCGGGCGACCAACTTGTCGGATACTTGTTTTCGCCGGATTCGTACAGCAGTTCTTCGGCCCGCTCGCGGTTCGCGGCGATCTGGTACAAATCGTAATGACCGGCCCGGCTCGAAGCAAACGCGATGTGCTTGCCGTCATGAGACCAGACGGGATTTTGATCGAGGCCCGGATCGAAGGTCAGTCTTTGGCGAATGTCGCGAGCCAGATCATGGACCCACAAGTCGACGTTACCTGCGTCGAGTTTTGACAAGGCGATTCGCATCCCGTCCGGCGAGAGTGCCGGCGGGGACTCCAGCATGACCGGTTCTCCGAAGGAAGCAGAGCGGGTTCCGTGGCGATCGAACCAAGCCAGTTGAGCGGTTTCCGCAGCCGAGTTCCGGTAGATCAACACGTCATTGGCAGACGCGCCAAAGAAACCAAAATTCCAATGGCTGCCGACGCGCTCCGCGACCGGCGCCGGCGTGCCCATCAGTTCAAGGCGCGAAACGTCGAAGTCTTGAGCCAATAGCGTGCTGTCGCGAAGATACAGCAGCTTCCCCGTTCTGTCAGCCGACGCCACGAACTGCGCCAGGACGGGCGAAGACACCAACCGCTTGAGTCCCTGGTCTTCTGGCTTCACGTCCAGTGAGCCGGCGTAGATGCCGTCGTTCCCTGGAACCGAGGAAAGGCGTGAATACAAGAAATGGCGGCCATCCGGAAGAAACACCGGCGAGGCATGCACTCGTTCCCCGCGAGCGCGATCCACAGTCGTCAGTGGGACTGCGTCTCCGCCGGCCGCCCGCACGCGCATCAGCCCGCCCGTGTCGCGTCCGAAAATGATGACGCCGTCACGGTTCCAGGATCCACCCAGAACGATCCCCGGGGCGGAGCAGATCGTCTGGGGAGGATTGCCGTTGAGGTCTGCCTTCTTGATCTTTTCCCCGGAATAGAAAGCCACGAACTTGCTGTCGGGCGACCAAAACGGCGGCGGGTCGCCGCCGAGGACCTCGGTACCGGACAGCAGCCTAGGCTCGAGCGAATCCAAAGGCTGGGCCCAGACCCCCAACGCGCCATCGGACTTCGCCGCGAGATAAGCCAGCGTTCTGCCGTCCGGCGAGAGCGAGAACGTTCCGCTCTCCGTGAGGTGAACGCTTTCGGGGATGGGAACCCGATAGCGCACCGTCTGCAAAGGCGCGTGAGAACGCGGATACGTGAACTGGATCGCCGCTAAAATCACGATCAGGATTACGCCCGTGACGCCGGAGACCATCAGGGGGGTCAAGAATCGCCGCCTACGCGGCGCAACCACTTCGGCCGTGGGCGCTTCAACCCTCTCCACCGGCGCCGCGAACGTGTAGCCACGGCCTGAAAGGGTCAAAATGATACGTTGCTCCCGGTCCCCCAGAAGCGTGCGGAGCACAAAAATCGTCTGGGTCAGATTCGCATCGTCGACCGCACTCCCGCGCCACACCCGCCGGAAGAACTCCTCCTTCTCCACGGTTTCCCCGGCGCGATCGAGAAGCAGCAGGAGCGTGTCAAACACTTTCGCGGTGATCGTGAGCGGCTCGGTGCCGCGCGAAACCGTTCGCGCTCCTGTATCCAAAAGGAATTCGCCAAAGCGATAAATCACGCGGCTGGGTTCCTTGG
>JBGPHB010000319.1:0-5919 GCA_041484155.1 Bryobacteraceae bacterium | reverse complement strand
CGGCCGACTTCCTTCTCCCACTCCGGATGGCGCGTGTAGTTGATGCCGTCCGATGCTCCCAGGCTGAGCGCGCGCTTGAGCTTGTCATCACTCGAAGAAGTGACGATCGTGCGCGCGCCAGCCGACCTCGCGATCTGCATAGCAAGCATGGAAACTCCGCCAGTGCCGAGACAAAGGACCGTGTCGCCGGACCGTAACGGGCGTCCAGCCACCATCAGAGCGTTCCAGGCAGTGACGCCGGCGCACGGCAGGGTCGCCCCTTCTTCAAACGACAGGTCTTTAGGCAGAGCAACTACGCCGTCTTCGTGAAGCACGACATATTCGGCGAGCATCCCGTCGAGCGGCACACCCAACGCAGGGTAAAGCGCCGATCGCGGACCGTCTCTCCACACCTGGAAGAAAGCTCCCGCGACGCGATCGCCTGGCTGAAAGCGGCTTACGCCCGGACCGGTCGAAACCACTTCGCCCGCGCCGTCCGATAGCGGAATGGTGGGACGATCCACCGTCGTGAAATACCGGCCCGTGACAACCATGTGGTCGCGATAGTTGAGCGACGCCGCCCGGACGCGGATCAGGACCTGGTGTGGTCCGGGCTGCGGATCGGGCCGTTCAGCGACGCCAAGACCGTCTAGATTCGTGCTTCCGGGTTGTACTTCGTAGACTTTCACAAGCTCATCCCTTTGAACGCGGCACCACCGTCGCCTCGCGCAGTTTGTTCAGCTCGCGACGCGCGATGCTGGACCAGTGGCTGGAGGGATCCAGCTTTAGGTAGGTGGTCCAGTGCTGCACGGCTCGCATCGGCTGATTCGCTCCTTGATAAAGCAGGGCGAGATTGTAGTGCGCATCGGCGTAGTTCGGCGAGATGCGTAGCGCGGTCTCATAGTGTGCCAGGGCCTTGATGCGGTCGCCACGCTCATCGTAGAGATTGGCCAGATCGAAGTGCGCGAGCGCATACTCGGGGTCGACCTCCAGCGCCTGATGGTAGAAGCGCTCGGCCTCCGCCCACTCACGGGCGTTGAAGTGGATGGTGCCCAGGTTTACCAGGGCACCGGCCGATTTCGGATCGAGCTCGATCGCCTTCTGGTAGTTCTCGATCACGCTCTTGACGGGAGCGCCGGATTGTTCCAGCTCGAGCCCGCGCTGGAACCAGCGCTCGGCCTGTACGCGCTGGTCGCGCTCCACGGATACGCGGTCTTTCACCGGGAATTCTCGCAAACGGCGCAGCTCGACCTGGTCGAAATTGAGCAGGAGCTGCCCGGACTCAGCCTCCATCGCCCGGCCGTCGACTTCGACCCGGATTCTTTTGCCATTGACGTAGAGTTTCAGCTCGGTGAGCGGATTCTCGATGTGACGGAGTTTCAGGCGCAGCGCCGCCAGCGCGCGGCGAATCTGCATCGGCGGAACGCGGTCCTTCCGCAGCTTCACCAGCGTGCGCAAGGCGAGCAATTCGCGGAAGCCATATTGCGTGGTGGGCGTTACCAGCTTCTGCTGTTCCCAGCTCTTGAGCTGGCGTTCGGAAATGCCCAGGACTCGCCGCGCATGTTCTCGTGTATAAGCTTGCTTGGTGGCGGCATGAGGCACGGAAGAGATTTTAGCAAGTCTGGAAGAGTGAAATACCGGCGATGCCGGCGGCGCCCGCGGCGATGCACGCAGCGGTGTTGTCGCGCGTCACGCCTCCCAAGGCGAGAACGGGGATCTGAACGGCGTGCGCGGCCTGCGCGAGTCCGTTCAGTCCACGCGGCGGAAGATCGGAGCCCTTGGACAGCGGCGTGAAGACCGGGCCGAAGACGACATAGTCGGCGCCTTCTGTTTCGGCGGCGCGTACTTCTTGTAGCGTGTGGCAGGAGACGCCGATTAGAAAACCGGGTGGAGTGAGCGGGCGCAAACGAAATGGAGGTGGGGAGCCTGCCGGGAGATGCACGCCTGCGGCGCCGGCGGCGAGCGCTACGTCCATGCGGGTGTTCACCAGGATCTTAGTTCCTTTCGTCAGGGCGCGGCGGACCAGATCGAGTAGCTGCCGGGCGGGCATCTCTTTGTCCCGAATCTGGATCCAATCGACACCGTCCGCGATATTGCGCTCGATCGTCTCAATCGATGCTGGCGTGCCGGTAATGTAGCAGCGAATCATCTGAAGTGCTTTCGCTCCGCGCGGCGCACCTGCGCCTCATCCATTCCGAAGTAGTGGGCGATCTCGTGCCACACGGTCTCGGCCACAATCTGCTCGAGATGTTCCTTGCCGCGCGCCATGCGCTCATGCGGGCCCTGGTAGATCGTGATTTGGTCGGGCATCGTGAACCCATCGCTGACGCTGCGCCTGGTGAGCGGACGGCCATGATAAAGCCCCAGCAAGCCGGGCCGGGACGGCTCCTTCTCGACTACGATGGCCACGTTATCCAGAAGCTTCCGGAACCGCAGCGGAATGCGGCGAAGCGCGCGTGCTACCAGGGCATCGAACTCGCGAGGCCGCACGCTATTGAGTGACCTTCGTCATCCGCCCCTCGGTCTCGCCGCGCAGCCACACGTACAGCGGAGCCTTCGGAGTCGGGCTCGGCCACGGCATCGTGACGCGCAACGTTTGTTTCGCGCCCTCACCCGCCGGTCGCGGCAATTCCGCGACGCTGAGTCCCGCGCTCGATTGCCAGCCGGTCTTTTCGATCGTGTCGAGGTCGAATCCCCTGAGCACGCCGTAAAACCCGTCCGCGGACTTTTCATCCGTCAAAGAGAGGCCCTCGATTCGCGGCAGACGCACGACTTTACCCAGCGTAAACGCATCGGACTTGCCGAGCGCCTCGGTCTCAATCACCGCCGTCAGTGTACAGCCCGATTGACCAACTGCGCCGGGATCCAGAGAAAGAAAGAGCACTCCGTCGTCGCCGGACAGCAGTTGCGCGCTCGGCTGCTTCTCGCCGATATGCAGCTTCTGCAGTTGGATCGTCCGGGAGGTCTCAGCGCACTGAAGCGCAATCGAGTCCGCCGGCTCCGCCTTAATCGCGTAGCTCACCCACAAACCGGCCGGGATCTCGCCCTCTCGGGGCACAATCGGAAGGTCTCTGGGCAGAGATGGCTTGGCTTCCACGATGCGTGGACGCGCGGCGGCCACTTGCAGAGCGCCGGGGAACCGCACCGTGGCCGACACCGACTGAATCTTGGCGACCAGAGTCAGCCGGTCACCCGCCCTCGCGTCACTATGCAGCCGCACGGTGACATCCCGCCGGGTCCCGTCCTCGTTGGCGGCGCCTAAAGCGATATCGGCCCGGTCGCAATCCAGCTTCTCGATGCGATCGAGGCCATCGCCACTCAGCGTCACGGTCTGTTGGCGTTCTCCGGCGTTGACGCGGTGCGGCGCTCGGTCGAGTTTCGGGTTGGGTGGCAGAATCTGGAAAGGAATGTCCGCAGTGGCTCCATCGATGCGCGAAAGGGCCAGCAGGTACGGTCCGGGACGCAGACTGTCCGTATCCACTTCCACTTCAACGCTGACCTTGTTGGTGCGGTCGGCCGGTAGGTCCACGGCAATTTGATGTACGCTCGCCGGGCGGTGGAGCGACGCGCGGTCGACAAACAGAAAGTCGGCGCCGGTCAGCTCGACGTCCACAGGACCGGTCTCCGTCACCAGCTTCTCCTGCGATGCGGGCGCGATTTGGGCGGCTTTGAGATTGTCAAAACGGTGCAATCTCACTGTGCCGGTCACCTTGAAAGGGCCCCAATCCCATTTGCCTTCGAGGCGGTAAGCGCCCGGAGGCCCGGCGAACTTCCGCAAATCCACGCGCAGCGCGCGCTCGTCGGGCACCGGACGGACAGTCACGTGCATCAAAGGTGTGGAATCCGAGGTGAGCGCCCAGTCATAAACGTGATCCAGAAGACGCCAGTCGGCCGGCTGCTCCAGCTTCACGGGCACTGCCACGCGCATGCCGATCGGCACGTCGGCCTCCCTGAGGATGCTGGTTGCCGGAGCGGCGGCGTTCGTCAGACGGTAGGCCCACATGTAGGCCAGCTTGTTGCGCGTCCGGGCGGCCAGTTGCGCGCACAGTGTCATGCCGTCGGATTGGCTGGGGAGTGCGTATACGCTGCGGAATTCGGTGTCCGGCAGCAGCCATTGTTTCACCATCGGCAAGACGCCGCCTCCCGGAAAGATTCCGCCGGCGTTTTCAAAGAATGCGTCGACGCCCTTGCCCTTCATGGTCGCCGAACCGGCGCGGCGTCCCGTGCCGAGCGGGTCGTAGGAAGACACGGCGGGATTCAGCGCGCGCACCAGAGCGAAGATCGCCTGCTCGGCTGGTGTGGAGGGACGCGGCGGGCGCGCAGCGTCGTCGTCGGCCTGGTCCTCCAGCTCTTTCGCCAATTCGAGGCCGGTCTCGAGCTCGGCCGTCTGGTCCGCGTAGTCGGCAAGCGCGGCTATCAGGTTTTCATCCCTGGTGACAAGGTTGGTGAGACGTTTCTCATCGAGCCCCTGCGGCGCGAAGACCAGCACCACGATTCCTGTGGCAAACGGAGCGGACCATTCGGCGGAACTTGCCGCAGCTTTCGGTTCAAGCACCGTAAGCTGGCCGTCTGCCGAGTTGGGCACCAGCACCAGCGCCAGCTTGGCGTCCTTCCCCAGGTTCGACGGCAGATCCAGCGGCTGATAGCTGATGCGATGCCCCGCCGCAACGTGATTCACGTGGCGAATCGGAATCCAGGACAGGCCGGAGCCCGAAGGTTGTACAGAAAGGCGGAAGCTGGTCACGGCGAGGCTGCCGACGCATCCGGTGGGGGCTGCGGCGGCCGCGAGCGCGCCCAGAAGCAAAAGGGTCAACGCGCGGCGCAACATGTCTCTTAGTTTACTGTGTTATAAAGGGGCTCAGAGCAATGACCAAGCAAGAGATTATCTTGGCGAATCAGCAGTATCTGTTCCCGAGCGTCTTCCATTATTTCAAAGAACCCCTGGTGGTCACGCGTGCCAAGGATCAGTACGTCTGGGACATCGATGGCAACCAGTACCTGGATTTCTTCGGCGGCATCGTGACCGTCGGGGTGGGGCACTGCAACGAGACGGTGAATCGCAAGGTCCACGAGCAGATGGACAAGCTGCAACACGTCTCGACCGTGTTCGCGAATGAGCCGCAAGCCGCGCTGGCCAAGCGCATCGCCGAGATCACGCCGGGCGGGAAGCTCACCAAGAGCTTCTTTACGAACAGTGGGACGGAAGCGAACGAGACCGCGGTTTTGACCGCCCGCTGTTACACCGGCTCGCATGAGATCGTCGCGTTGCGGCACGGCTACCATGGCCGCTCGGCGATCGCAATGGCTGCGTCTGGGGTGAGCACCTGGCGTCTGGGCGGCGCCGCGCCATCCGGCTTCACCCACGCGCTCAACGCCTACTGCTACCGCTGTCCGCTGGGCCTGACGTATCCCTCCTGCAACGTGCGCTGCGCGACCGATATGGACGAGATGATTCGCACTTCAACGTCGGGCCGGATCGCCGGATTCATCGCCGAGCCGATCCAGGGCATCGGCGGATTCATCACGCCTCCCAAGGAATATTTCGAAATCGTCGCCGGCATCGTGCGCAAGTTCGGAGGCCTCTTCATCAGCGATGAAGTGCAGACTGGCTGGGGCCGCACCGGCGGGAAGTGGTTTGGGATCGAGCACTGGGGAGTGATTCCCGACATCTTGACTTCCGCCAAGAGCCTCGGCAACGGAGCGCCGATCGGCCTGACGGTGGCGCGTCCGGAAGTGGCGGATGCGCTGACGGGCGCGACCATCTCGACGTTCGGTGGCAATCCGGTGACCGCGACTGCGGCCAAGGCGGTGATCGATTACATCGACGACAACAAACTGATGATCAACGCTGCTGAAGTGGGCGCGTATCTACGCGGAAAACTCGAAGAAATGAAAGCCAAATTCCCGCTGATCGGCGACGTGCGCGGCATGGGGTTGATG
>JBGPHB010000318.1:0-5926 GCA_041484155.1 Bryobacteraceae bacterium | reverse complement strand
GAAATCATTGAGAGTCTCTAACCGTACCACGGGAGACAACGGGTACAGCCACGGCTGATCGGCGGCGGCGCTCCGCTGGCTTTGATCGCAGGCCCCTGTGTCATCGAGAGCGAGGAACACGTTCACTTTCTAGCGCGCGAGATCCGGAAGGTCGCCGGGCCGTTCCTCTTCAAGGCGTCTTTCGACAAGGCCAACCGGTCCAGCGCGAGTTCCTACCGCGGCCCCGGGTTGAAGGAAGGGCTGCGCATTCTGAAAAGCGTGCGCGACGCCGGTTTCGCCGTGCTCACCGATATTCACGAGCCGGCGCAGGCCGCCGAGGCCGCTGAAGCCGTCGACGTTTTGCAAATCCCCGCGTTCCTCTGCCGCCAGACCGACCTGCTGGTCGAAGCCGGCCGCACCGGCCGCGTGGTGAACATCAAGAAAGGCCAGTTCGTCTCACCGCACGACATCCGCCTCGCGGCCGAGAAGGTGGCCTCCACCGGCAACACCCGCATCATGCTCACCGAGCGCGGCAGTTCGTTCGGCTACAACAACCTGGTAGTGGACATGCGAGGCCTGGTGATCATGCGCGGCTTCGGCTGGCCCGTGGTTTTCGATGCCGCGCACAGCGTGCAACTCCCGGGCTCCGCCGGCAACGTATCGGGCGGCGAGCCTCAGTTCATCGAACCCCTGTCGCGCGCGGCGGTCGGCACCGGTGTCGATGCGGTGTTTGTCGAAGTGCACGAAGCGCCGGAGAAGGCATGGTCGGATGGTGCGAATGCTTTGCGGCTGGATCTATTGGAACCCTTCTGGCGCAAGCTGAATCGATTGAATCAGGCCGTGATACCTTAAAAAAGGCGCGATGAGTATCACGTTAAACATCCCCGATTCGATTGCCCGCAGCTTGCGTGTCCCTGAGGGTGAGGCTGAGCCATGCTTGCGCACCGAGTTGGCTGCGGCTCTATGACACATTACCGATTTCCAATCTAGCGATTATCGGCCGCTCAGCTTCGTGCACCTACAGTGCCACGAGGAATCCCGAATTTGCAGGCCGAGATGCAATTGAGCATGCTCGGCAACTGGGATGGTTAGAAGGTCAAGTCCGCGAGTCATACTGTTCTCATTGGTCTTCTGATGACCAAACTCCACCGCGGTGAAGCGGAAGCCATCGCGATGGGCCCGAATTGAAGGCCGGCCTCCTGCTCATGGATGAGCGGGAAGGCGCCAATTGTCTTCGTGATCATTCTGGTCATCGCGGCTATCGCCGTACCGCCAAGGAACCAGCAGCGAATGACTGCGCATGAAGCAGCCGCCATTCAGGAGACTGAGACCGTCCACGCAGCGGAAAAACTGATTTCTGAGGATCTAGCCGAAGTCAAGAAAGAGCGGGTACATCTCATCGTCCAGGCGACTGCTACCGGCTATTCCGCTTACAGCCGCTCCAGTGCCTTCAACAACTCGTGTCGCTGCACGTTTTATGTACACATCTGGCGGTGGGTCGCTCCGCGGTCTATCGCATGATTTCTAACACTAGATAGGGATTGAGCGGCGACTGCGCAAGACACCGAAATCCCGGAACATTCATGCATTTCAGCAGCGATTCAGCGGGGACTCGAAGGAGCCTGCCATACCACTGCCGCCTGCTCTGCTGATATGTAAATCGGCCTGCGGGGCTGAGCGCGCGCGCGCGAATCCTTGAATCAATGCTGTTGACTAGCGCGCGCACCTCATCGAAGGTTGGAAGAAACTTCTCGGACGGCCAGTGCCAACGAGCGCGCCTGCTGTGGTCGCAGGGATGCCAGAAGTCTATCGGGAAGGCGCCATTCGGGTGGTCTAAGTAGAATATGCCGGGCCGTCGCAACACGCGTAGGCATTCGGCTATGAACTGCTGACGTTCCTCCCTCTGGTGCGTGCGAGGCCGAACGCGATACAGCGGATCCCATGCCTCATCCACGCCGATGTGTTCGAGGACGCCGCAACTGATTACCAGATCAAATGATTCGTCACTGAAGGGCAGTCGCATACCGTCGGCGACGCACAACCCCAAATTCGGCAAGGGCGGGCGATCCAGCCACTGTTGAACGCGAGTACGCCACAAGTCGATACCGTATGCCTGGAACCCAGCCCGGGCCATGTGCTCAACGGAGATTCCGTTCCCGCAGCCGCAGTCGAGCACCCGCAGTTCCCGCGGCTGTCTGCCGCTGTCGCGGCAGAATTGTTGAAACAGAGGTAAATAGAACTGCTGGAGGCGATGGTGCACCCCGACCTCCTCGTCGTGCAGGCTATTAGCGAAGCTCTCCAACTGTGGATTCGACTTAGCGGGGATTACCTTGATGGAAACTTCGGCGCTTCGGACGCCGGTTGCCCGTACAAATAGTTTGTACTCGCCGTGGCGCGTGATTCTCGGCAACCGCGCGTTGACCTGCTTTTGCCCATCGGTGTTGCCTTCGGAAACGTACTCGACATTGAGGCGGAAGTCGCCCATCAGAACTTCGATGCCTGCGGTGCCTGCGGAATCGGGCAAGCCGCACACCCACAATGTGACTACCCCCGTACCAGCGAATTCGATTTCACCAGGCCGCCAGGTGAGACCGTCACAAACAGCCACAACAATTGGCTGCTTCGGAGGGAGGGGAGAAACCACTCTTTATAGAATACACGCGAGTCGGAGACTGAAGTCCCGGAAGATGCCCCGCCGGGAGGAGGCCCATCACCGTGTCGAGTAACGAACGGGAGCGGTGTGTTGAATTTGGAAAGGCGTACGATGCAGGTTATGCGTTCGAGATCGCAGTCCTAGCTCTGGACAAGCCGAAGCAGCGCAGAGTCGCTCGTCGGTTCGACGAGTCGTGCCGTTCTGGGCGCTGGGATGCCATTGCACGCGGGAACGAATTGAGCCTTGAAACCTGTAGCTCTAGCGAATGGCGATCGTGACCCGCTCGCTCAGTTCTGGTCCTCCGGGGCCTTCCCGCCCTCCGATGGTTACGGGAATGGCGGCCCCCGAGCGAACACCCGATGGAATTCTCACATTGACCTGCAGGACGCCTGCCACAAGCCCGGGTGCGCCGCCTGCATACAGCACCTCGGCCGGACTGTTGTCGATATGCGCCAAGATCCTCAGCACTGGCCGAGGCAGAGGATCCGACGTCACCTTCCCGTCCACGCCGGGTGGAACCGTCTGACCTTCGCCGGTGGCAAACAGAACCACGACCGAACCCTTGTCGGCCGGGTTCGAAGCAGAGTTGACGCTGTAGTCCGAGTTGAGAATGGCGCCTTGTCCTCTGCCGGACGCGTCGTTGGTGAAGATGCCCGGCAGGGCGGGCGCCACCCACAGTACGAGCGGATTCGACTTCTGCCCCTGGTACTCCACTTGCACTGTCGTGCGAAGCTTGTCTTCCAGGACATATGGAACAATGGCGCACACGGCTTTCGCCGACACGTACACCAAGGGAGCCGGTGTCCCGTCAAACAGCACTCTTACGCCGGCCAGCGAGGTATCCACGAGCCCGCTCGAATTTAGCCGCAGCGTTGCCAGCGTGGCGGGCCCGATGCCATTTCCAAATAGGACCACAATCTGGCCGGGAGAAACCACGCCCTCAAGTCCCGGCACATAGCTGGCTGCATTGACCACCGCGCCCAGAGACATGGAACTGGCCGTTGACAAATCGAACTTCGCCACAAACGCGGTACCGAAAGCCGTGCGGTCGAAAGGCTCGTAGGCGCCGAGCGTGCGCGGGAAGTTGAGGGATTGGGCTCCCCCGGTCAGATAGGCATTGCCGGATGGATCCAGCGCTATGCCGGCTGCACCGTCGCCGTTGTTTCCGCCGAAGAAAGTGGAATACGTGAGAACCGTACCGGTTGAGTTCAGTTTCGTGAGAAAAGCCGCTGAGCCGGTGCCGCCGCCCGAGCGCAGTCCCAGGCCGGACTGGAAGGCGTCCACAGAGACCGGAAAATTGGAGGAGGAGGTGACTCCGGTCACGTATGCGTTGCCTGAGGAATCTGCCGCGATGCCGAAAGCGAACTCGTTCCGGCTGCCGCCAAGATACGTCGAGTAGACCAGGGAGGTGCCAGTGGGGCTGATTTTGGATACGAAGACATCACCGATCAAGAAACCTTGGGTGGCGCCGCCATAAACCTTCTGAAAGGCCTGAGCAGTGGTGGGGAAGTTGGTGGAGGAGGTGACTCCGGTCACGTACGCATTGCCGCCGCTATCGACCGCAATCCCGTAAGCGAGGTCCAAATCGCTACCCCCGAGATAGGTCGAGTAGAACTGCGCAGGCCGGGCTGCATTGAGCTTGGCTACGTAGGCGTCCGTGGTTCCACCTGCGAAAGCAGTCTGGAGGGCGCCCGATGTTTTCGGAAAATTCACTGAGTCCGTTCCGCCCGCGACATACGCGTTACTGGCGGAATCCACGGCGATGGCAGAACCCGAGTCAAAGGAACCGCCTCCGAGATAGGTCGAATACACCAGCGCTGTGCCGGCTGCATTGAGCTTGGTGACGAATGCGTCCACGTCTCCTCCTCCGAGGGCGGTTTGCAGAGCGCCTGTAGTAGTCGGGAAGTTCTTCGATTTGGTCCCGCCGGTCACGTAGGCATTGCCGGCGGAGTCCAGCGCGATGGAAGGCCCGTCGGACCCATCGTCCAGACTTCCGCCCAGGTATGTGGAGTACAGCAAGGCCGAGCCGGTGGGGTTGAGCTTGGCGACGAACAAGTCCGCTCCGCCGGCCCGAGCGGGCTGAACGACGCCGGGGGTGGTGGGGAAATCTATGGAGTCCGTCGTGCCGACCACGTAAGCATTCCCGCCGGTGTCCACGGCGACCCGAAAGCCAAGGTTCTTGGGGTTGAAGAAAGTATCCGTTTTGCTGCCACCCAAGAACGTGGAGTAGATCAGGGCGCTTGCGTCCGCATTGAACTTTGCGACGAAAGCGCCGACTGGCACGGGCTGGATCGGATTCACGGTGAGGAAGTTGGAGCCGGCATTGCCGGTCAGGTAAGCATTCCCGGCGGCGTCGACTGCGATGCCGGCGCCAACAGCAGTCGTGGCTTGCAGATACGTGGAATAGCTCAACACGGGATCGATTACGAGGGCCTTGCTCTTGTCGTATCGAGCGACTTCAAATGAGACCCGACGGGCTGGGTCGACCACGAAGCGACCGGCGATCTGCTTTCGACCTCCCTTCACTTCCTGGTAGACCACAGGCTTGTGCAGCCGGACAGGGGTGGAGGAACTTTCGAGCAGGAGGTCGCCCTGGGCGTCCAGGCTTGGCCGGGCGCCTTCAAAGCTGAGGCGGATCGTTTGGGGATCAGCGCCGGGAGCGACCATGAAATCGAACTCGATCTGGCGCTGCTTCCCGTAATAGATCAGGTCGATGCCGGGATACACCTGCTCGGAGCGCACGCGGGCGAAATGTGGCACGTGGGTCCGCCATTGTCCCGGATCGTTGCCGAGGAAGTAGTTGCTTTCTCCAGACAGTTTATCGAGGCCCAACACTCGCGCCGTGGGATCGCCACCTTCGACGCGCATTCGTACTAGCGCGGGAGTAGCGCCGGACAGCTTCAGCAGCGCCTCGGTCGAGGTGAGGAACAAGTCAGGGCCATTGCCGTGGGCCAGAAACTTCACCTGACGCTCGCACTGGCCCTGATTGGCTTCAAAGTACAGCGGCAGGTTTTGGTAAGCATCGAGCATCCGCTGCCGGTTGGCGGACTGCGCGATGCACACAGGTATCGATATTGCGACGATTAAACGAAGAATCATGGGGCGTCCTTGTTCGTGGATGGGAGCTAGCTCCTTAACTTGTGCGAAAATGCCGAAATCATTGAGAGTCTCTAACCGTACCACGGGAGACAACGGGTACAGCCACGGCTGATCGGCGGCGGCGCTCCGCTGGCTTTGATCGCAGGCCCCTGTGTCATCGAGAGCGAGGAACACGTTCACTTTCTAGCGCGCGAG
>JBGPHB010000317.1:0-5931 GCA_041484155.1 Bryobacteraceae bacterium | reverse complement strand
GAGAACCTGGGCTGGTTCTGCTTCAACTCACCGTACCGTGACTGGCTGCCGCAATACCTCATCGAGTATCTGGACAACCTCGACTTGGATGGCATCTATTTTGATGACATGAACTGGGGATCCCATGAGGAGACGCCTCATACGCCTTCCTGCTGCTGTCAATATTGCGAGAGGCTTTTCAAGGAGGAAACTGGGCTCCAGATTCCCACCAAGGTGGATTTCAGTTCGTTGGATTTCAAACATTTCGTCAACTGGCGCTATGAAAAGATGAAGGAGATGATGGCGCACATTACCCGCACGGTCAAAGCCAGGCACCCGGATGCTGTGCTGGACTTTAACTATTATGGCCGCCACAAGGCGGACTGGTCGTTGGGACACCCGCTCAACCCACTGGGACTGGAAAAGGTGGGTGCTTATTTCTTTGCCGAAACCAACTCTGCTGAAGACGGCTCCAGCTTCGGCGCCAAGGTAGCCAGGGCTCATGGTTCTCCTTTCGCCATCTGGAGAAACCCAGCCCAAACTTTGTCCGAGGTGATCTCCTCTTCGGCCCCTGAGGCCGAATCACTTTCCCCCACCATCAATGGACTGGCGACGTTGGCAAACGGAGGAGCAGGCTTTTACGGGATGTTCGATGGGCCGATGCCGTTCCGTCGAGATTTGATGAAGTCTATTTTCGCCGAGCTTAAGAAGCGTGTGGGCTACATGGACGGCGAGACCGTCAAGTACGTTGCCCTCCACTATTCCCAGCAGACCAGGGATTTTCGTCCCTCACCCATCGCTCAGTATGGCCTGAGGGTCACCAAGGGCGCCTACGAGATGCTGAATCAGTCTCATTTGCTGGTTGACATTGTTTTCGACGAGCAACTGACGCAAGAGAAACTTTCAGCCTATAAAGTTCTGTTTCTCTCCAACAGTGCCTGCCTTTCGGAAAAGCAGGGGCATGAGATTCGAAGGTTTGTAACCCAAGGCGGCACCCTGATTGCGACGCATGAGACCTCGCTGCTGGACGAATTCGGGCAAAAGCGTGGCAACTTCCTGCTGGCCGATGTCTTCGGGGTGAACTACCGTTCGGCTGTGGCCAAGGGGGCCATTCACGGGGTCGTGTATGTCCCTCAGCATCTCGCGATTTCTCGCGAGTTTGGCTATCTGATCAGTTTTGCCGGTGAAGAATCCCTGGTCTCACTGAGGCCGGATTCGAAGGTGGAGGTGCTTTGCACACGCAGTAATCTAAAAGGAGAAAGACCTCTCGATAGCTTTGATCCCAAGGTGAACTATGACTCTTCCGAGCCGGCCGTCACGATCAATCGCTTTGGAAAGGGCAAGGCCATTTACATCACCGGAGATGTTGGAGAAGGTTACATTCATAATCCCTATCCGCCATTGAAGCGGTTTGTCGAACATCTTGTCAAAAGAACCAAGCCGCCGCTCGAGATCGAGGCGCCCAGGGCGATTGAAGTGACGGCGGCGCTGCGCGGCTCAAAGGAGCTGATGATCCACCTGCTTAATAACCCAGCGCCATTGATCCCATTTACCACTCCCAGGGAGGGCATTCCGACCCATTTCTACCTGGAAGAAGTGAACCCAATTTACAACATTCGTATCAAGCTCAACGATTTCAAAATCAAAAGTGCCCATCTGCCCCTGCAATCTCGCACTCTAGAAGTTTCCTCTCATCCTGTCGGGGTCTTAGTGCCGGGAGTCAAACTGCACGAGGTCGTGGTCTTGGAATTGGAGGGATAGGACGATTGTGAAATGCGGCTCGTGGATGGAATCCGGCATGAGCTGGAGTTTCTAACCAGGACGGCTAAGCCTGAATTCCGAAGTTGAGAACCCGATAATCCGCGCCCATCAATGTGGGGCAGGCTTTCGAGCCTGCCGGTTCGCCGGACTTTCCAGTCCGGCTTCGGGGCGACTGGAAAGTCGCCCCAACGGGCAGACAAGAATGTCTGCCCCACGTCAGCCGCTGTGCCTGGCGCTGGCCGATTTCGGAATTCCGGCTAAGAACCTGTAGCCGTGCAGCCGGCGCTGAACGCGCTGAGCCCGTTTCAGTCAAAAGGGGATAGACGATGAACCGTCGAGACTTTCTGAGCCTGGCACCCAGGGCGATGGCGGGCTACCTCGCCTCTTGCACGCAGAAGGGAGAGAGGGTAAACCCGGAGAGGCAGAGTCCCACTTCACCGCGTGGGCGGGGAATCGCCGAGATCACGAGATCCATTCGTATTGTCCGTGATATTCCGTTTGCCAAACGGCCGGGGAGAGAACTGCATCTCGATGTGTATGCTCCCAAAGTTGACGGCAAGGAGCCCTGGCCAGCCATCCTCAGCTTTGGCATTGCCGCATGGCGCACACAGAGCAAGGAGATTCGTCCCGATCTGGAACATCTTCCTCCGTCGCCGACCCCGACTGTTTATCTCCCCGTCATGGTCCCTCGAGGTTTCGTAGTCGTCAATGCGGAATGTCGCGTGGCGCGAGAGGCCCGGCTCCCTGCTCAAATTCAAGATTGCAAGTGCGCCGTTCAATGGGTCCGTGCTCACGCACAACAATTCCATATCGATCCCAATCGAATCGGTGTTGCCGGTGGATCCTCCGATGGCCACCTGGCTGCATTGCTGGCGGTGACGAACTCGAAGGATGGACTTGAAGATGAGAATTGTTATCCAGGTTATTCCAGTCGTGTGCAAGCGGCATTCTGTTTTGCGGGATTCTTCGATTTTGAGTATTACCAAACGGCGCCAGGAGACGGAACACCACCTGGCGGTCGGCTGTCACTTCAGGTGACGCCACCGCCGGCGTGGCGCCCCTCCCGCCCGCGGCGGGCGGCGTGGCCGGTTGCTGCGCCAGAAGCAACGGTGTCAGCGCCAATGCCGCAGCCAGCGTCGAGGCCGCCGTCCAGATGCACGATCGCATCGAGGTCATATGGATCTCCTTCCCGCGCTGGTGCCCATCACCCAGCCTGACATGGCGTGGCGCGCGCAGTTCCAGACGAGGATGTCAGATGATGGGCTATCGCACTCATCGAAACAACCGCAAACAGCGGCGACGACCGCCGGTTCGCAGAGCGAGACGCCGATGTAGTTGGCGTTCGGCGAGCCACCGCGCGGCAAAGCTGCGCTACGCTTCCGTCACACTCGGTCGGGGGAGAGACGCATGCCTCACACGCGGGTCGCGAGATGGAGTTCGGCAGTGGCGCTCACGGTCGTGACGACGACGGTGATCGGACGGGCGCAGCAAACGCCGCCCGTCACTCCGCCGCCGGCCGCACGGGTGCCGACCCCGGCCGCCGGCGGACGCATGAATTTCACCGAGCCGGCGCCCTTCGACTTCAACGATCACACCGGCTACGTCTCGCTCTTCGACGGCGTCAGCCTGAAGGGCTGGGACGGGAACCCGAAGTTCTGGCGCGTCGAGAACGGCGCCCTCGTGGGCGAGTCGACGCCCACGAATCCCAGCGGCAACAACTACATCGTCTACCGCGACCTAGTCGCCAAAGACTTCACGCTGAAGTTCGAGATCAAGGTTGAGGGCAACGGCGGCAGCGGGATTCAGTACCGGAGCGTGACCGGGCTGCCGTGGCTGGCCAACATCTCCGCGGCGGTGACCGCCAACGTCGGGCCCGTCAACTTGAACTGGATGATGACGGGTCCCCAGGCAGACTTCTGGCCAAGCCGCGTCTACACCGGGCAGTTCTACTCCGAGAACACGCCGATGCGGATCCTCGCGTGGCGCGGACAGGTGGTGGAGGGTTTTGGCGGGCGCAGCAAGACGCTCATGGGCACGATCGCGGATCGCACCGCGCTCGGCAACGTCGTGAAGATGAACGACTGGAATCAGTACGTCGTCATCGCACGCGGCGGCACGTTCGTGCACATCGTCAACGGCCAGCTCATGGCGGTGATGATCGACGACGATCCGGCGTCGTCGAACAATCAACCTGGCATGTTCGGCATCGAGATCGAGGCGACGACGAAGGTGCAGGTGCGGAACATCTGGGTCAGGAAGATCAATTGAAGAGCGTCGCGGTAGTTGCCCTCGTTGCGGCGGTCGGCGGCGTGCCTCTCTCCATCGTTCGCGCCCAGCAGACCACTTTCCGCGCCGCCGCGGAGGGGTTCGCGATCCATCAGGTCGACGACACGCAAAGTGAAACCGCGGCCGTCGCCGACCTCAATAACGACGGCCGTCCTGACATCATCGCGGCGGAATACTGGTACGAGGCGCCGGGCTGGACGAAACATCCGCTGCGGACGATTCAGCGCGCGTCCGGCTACGTCGACGATTTCAGCGACTTGCCGATCGACGTCGATGGCGACGGCTACATGGACATCGTTCAGGATGGCTACTTCGCGCGGCGGCTCGAGTGGTTGAAGAACCCGGGAAAGTCCGGTGGCAGCTGGACGGTCAACCTGATCGATGCGGTCGGCCCGACCGAGTTCGCGTTTCTCGTCGATCTGAACAACGACGGCAAGCCGCTCGAGCTGCTGCCGCAGTTCACGCGCGCCGCGAATGAACCCGCGACGTGGTACGAGGTCGTCAACGGCGCGTGGGTCAAGCACGTCGTGAGCGACCCGATGTTCTTCGGACACGGTATCGGCGCCGGCGACCTCAATCGTGACGGTCGCGCGGACATCGTCACGCCGTCCGGCTGGCTCGAGGCGCCTCGCGACCCGCGCGCGCCGGGCCAGTGGACGTTTCACGACACCAACTGGGCGCAGCTCGGAACGACATGTGCGCAGAATCCCGCGGGATCGCCGCCGACCCGTGGACCGGCAGGTCCAGCGATGGCGGAGTTCGGCTACATGTACGTTCGTGACATCAATATCGATGGCCGGCCCGACATCCTGACCACCATGGGCCACTCGTGTGGCGTGCTGTGGCTGGAAGCACCCGCCGAACAGACCGGCGCCTGGATTCGCCACCTCATCGACGATTCATGGTCCGCGGCGCATGCCGCGACGCTCAGCGACATGAACGCCGACGGCCGGCCCGATCTCGTCACCGGCAAGCGCGCCCAGATTCACAGCGACGCCGCGCCTGCCGAACGCGACCGCCTGGGCATGTACTGGTACGAGTTCCCTCGCTCAACATTCGCGCCGTGGACGCGCCATGTCATCGAGGAAGGCGGCAAGATGGGCGGCGGCCTTCAGATCGCGGTTGTCGATCTCGATGGCGACGGCGATCTGGACATCGTCAGCGGCGGCAAGACCGGGCTGTTTGTGGCGGAGAACCGGACGCGCTCACTTTCTGTCTTTCGTGAACCCGAACACCGGAACGATGCCGTCGAGCAGCGCGTGACAGCTCAGGTCGCTGCCGGCGTGCTGAGCTACTACGTCGCGCAGCGGCGCCCGGAGATCGGCATCCGCATGGCGCTCGGGGCGCAGCGGGCGGACGTCTCTACGGCGTCAGGCCGACCGATCCCGTCGCGGTGATCACGGCGGCATCGCTGTTCCTGATCATGATGATCCTCGCCTGCGTCGTCCCCGCCAGGAACGCCGCGCGCGTGGATCCGATCAAGGCCCTTTGCGCGCCGTAGACCCGCGCGGCGGTGCTATCGATCGACACGGATCGCGATGAGGTGTTTCTCAGTAACGCCGGCCGCGGTGGCGGTGACCTCGATCAGGTAATCGCCCGCGCCGAGCGGCGCAAGGTTGACGTCCGCGACAACGACGGCGCCGGCGGGGTCGTCGCGCACGGTGGCCGCAACCGAGATTGCGAGCGGCTCACCGGTGCGCGTGAGCACGCGGGCGGACGTCGTGTCCACGGCTTTCAGGCGCGGCCACTCGACGTGCGCGCGCTCCGTTCGTGAGAACAGCATGTCAGCGGCCGGACGCAGCGGCGATCTCGGCGACGGGGAGGCGCGATAGACGATCGGCGCGCCGACGAGTTCGCCGGCGGCCGCCGGATCGATCGTGGATTGATCTTCCAGGCTGCCGTCCT
>JBGPHB010000316.1:0-5943 GCA_041484155.1 Bryobacteraceae bacterium | reverse complement strand
TACTCTTTCCATGGGTGGGTGATCCTTTCGGGTTGCTTGTGTCGTAACTTCAACTCTACTTGGATTGCCCGCTCATCTTCCCCTCCAGCGGCCCTATCCACCGCTCCGACGTGGTTTTCAAACGAATTGGACAGCAGTGCATCCCGACTGAGTGTAGATCTGACCTATATTGATCCGATGACCGCCTCTGAGACGTTCGTGTTCTTCGTCCTCCTAGGACTCGGTAACGGGGTGTGCGTGGCTGAGCCGCTCGGGGTTTGTGATGTGATAAATCAATCTACCAAATTGAATGGTCAGATGATCACCGTCCGTGGATTCATTTCCGGCTCGCCGAACCACGGGTACTCACTCCAAGAATCCTCAACCGAAGGCAGCCTTCCGTGCCCAGGATGGCGTCAATCATTCTTTACAGCGCCGGCCGTTTTAGAATTGGGTGTCTCAAATGGAGCTGGCTCGGAGGCTCCGGGAACTCGGGTGCTCGACTCACTTCGGATTCTAATGAACGATCGCTACCTGAGAGGTAATTATTCACCGCTGGAAGCCGACATCACCGGCGTTTTGAGACGTAAGTGGTTGCTTTTCATATTTCGAATGTCTGCGGGTGGTTTTGCCGGAAACGGGTTCGGAGAATCAGGCGGGCGAGCAGCGCTGCTGGAAGTTAACTCGATCAAGATTAGATAAAGGAACGAACGACCGCACCCGCGAACATATTCCCGACAATGAGCCTCCAAGGTAGTGAGACGCGACCCACAGCCTGACGCCCCAGTCGACAGTCGCTGTCTTCCTTCAACACAGCAGCGGCACAGTGAACATCACCTACGCCTATTCCCCCACCCAGAATAACGGCAAGATCACTTCGCAGACCGACAGCATCAGCGGCGAGCAGGTGGTCTACACCTACGACGCTCTGAACCGCCTGGCGAGCGCGGCGCCCAGTCGACTAGCAACTCCTGGGGCCAGAGCTATACCTACGACGGCTTCGGAAACCTCACTGACCAGAACGTCATCGCCGGTTCGGCGTCGGCCTTGCACGTGGTCTACAATGCGGCCACGAACCGCCAGACCGGCGAATGCGCGGACGCGAACGGCAACCTCGGATCGGCCTCGGCGTGCAGCGGCGCGACGACCAACTATGACGTGGAAAACCGCATGATCTCGCCGAGCACCGCGAATCAGTGGCAGTATTCCTACGCCCCGGGACCTCGACTGGCGCTCAGTGTTGAGTCCTGACTGACTTGGCAACCAGTGCCGCAACTTCCGGGGCGTCGATCCGCTACACTACGGATGGCAGCACGCCAACCTCGACAACCGGCACTTTGTACAGCACCGCCATCACGGTCAGCAGCACGACGACCGTCAAAGGTCCAAAGCGTGTCTGATCCGGATGTGCACTTTCAAACGACGGCTGATAAGGATGGACACTACTCGTTTCGCGAAGTGCCTGACGGAGAGTACTCGTTGGAGGCTCGTGCAACCGGCTTGGTTGCTGTTCGCTACAGCCCCATTCGAGTAAAGTTCCCTTTGCCTGTGCAGAAGGACTTCGTTCTCGATATCGCGCCAGGCCACGAAGGAGGGATCCAAATTCAGGCAGATGTCGTGGGCGCACTGGCGCAGTCTGGTCGAACGCTGGCACACGCCAAGGTGTGTCTCTCTCAAGAATCGAGGGAGAGCTGCGCGGAAACGAACGGAATAGGTCAATACTACCTCTCTGTTCCACCGGGTATCTACGTCGTGGCCATCTCGATAGACGGAAATACCCTGTGGAAGGGGCGCCTCGAACTCCCTCGTGCTGGGGAGTATCGTGACAAGCTTCAACTTAATCAGCAAACGCCCAAGTAAGATATCGGAAATCACCTCGCAGACAAACAGCCTGGGCGGCGACCAAGTGGTCGGGGACAGAGTTATAGCTACGACGGCTTCGGAAACCTCACCGGCCAGAACGTGACCGCCGGTTCGGCGCGAGAGTTACTGGGAAAGCGTCGGGCGCTTCTTGCGCCGAACCGCCAACCCGAGTAACGCCAGGCCCGTGGCCAGGAGCACGATCGAACCGGGCTCAGGGACCGAGGCGTCCAAGAAGGCCAGTCCAACCACGTTCGCCCCGAGCCCGTTCAGCCCGATCGCGCTCGAGGCGCCCGTCGTAAGGTTGAGGGTGTTAATCGAAGTTGTCCCGCTGTCGGCGGCGAACATCACGCCATCGCCGGGGCGCGACGCGATGTCATAGACGAGAGCCAAGCCAGTCGGGCCGATCACCGTTCCGATACCCGTGGTGGTATCGATTTGGTCCAGATTGTTGCCGCCGTCGACGCCGTAAAGGACGCCGTCCTGGCCGAACGCCAGCGCATAGATCGAAGTCTCGCCGATATTCGAGCCAATATGCGTCGCTACGCCCGTGGTCGTGTTGATCGAGTACAACTGATCCTCCGTTGCTCCTCCGAAAGCAACGGAGGTGTTGCCATACAGCACGCCGCTGAATGGATTGAAGGCAATCGAAACGATAGGAAGGGGAGCTCCTGCGTCGTTCATCGCCGTTCCCGAGATCGGCGGCCCCAAGGTCCCCGCCCCGGTGGTGGGGTCAATGGTTACCAGTGAGTTTGAGGTGATCTGAATTCCATACAGCTTGGAAATCTGGTCACTCGTCAGATCGCCAACGTTATCCAGTCCCACCGGGCCGACGGCCGTGATCGCGCCCGTAATCTGATTGACGGTGTAGAGAGTCGCACTCACCGGATAATCCACGGCATAGAGAATAGGGCCTGCATTCGCAGCCAGTGCGAACACTGACAATAGTCCCGCGCAAATGATCCATGAAGGCGTCTTTTGGGTCATGCTCTCCTCCGAAACATGCCCATAGTACGCCGAAACGCTTCGTACCAAAATCCGGCGAATGCCCTAACCCACGTGTAGGGCGGGCCGCCGTAGACCTTGAACGCCTCCCACACGGCAATCTTGATCGCCTCGGCCCGCGATGAAAGCTGGGATCGTTCCGGCACGACGGACATTGCCTTGGCCGGCGTCTGAAGCGCCTGGATGTTGAAGATGGCCCCCTCTTTCTGGCTCCTGGTTACCTGGGTTTCGACCTCGGTGATCTTCCGGCCGGCGACTCCTTGGCGGACATCCAGGACGTCTTGACGGTAGGAGCGGAGGCGTGAGGCGTTCTTCCACAGAGCCTCGCCAAGCCCCGGAGGCCTGCGCGGTCACAGTCTCCAGTCGCGGCTCGCGCGGACAGCAGTAAGACGAGGGAAAGTCGCATGGCCATTTGAATGATTTTACTCTGTTCACCAAACCCCGCCCTGAGCCTGAGCCTGAGCTGAGGCGGCAGACGAAACCGTCTGCCCCACCTTGCCCCTCAGTGTTTTGCGAAGGCGTGGGGCAGGCGGTTTCGCCTGCCAGCTGATTTTTTCACACCTTTGACTCTGACCCGCTGGGCCTGCAAACGCACAACCTACGCCCCCGCCGCCTTCTGCGTGTGCGTCTCGAGATAAGCCAGCGTCAACGGCCAGGCTAACGCCGCGGCCTTCGCGCTATAGCTGGCGCGCGCGTCGCAGAAGAAACCGTGATCGGCGTCGGAGATCTCGACGTTCGTAAAGGTTTTCTTCGCTTCGCGCAGCTTACCGGCGATCATCTGCACGTGCTCGGGCGTGATGTGCTGATCGAGCCCGCCCCAGAAAAACAGCATCGGCGAATTCACTTCCTTCAAGCGATCGAGGATGCCAGGGCCTCTCGGATTCGGCGCAATACCGCCTCCGTAATACGAAACGCCGCAGGCCAGCGGAACGGTCATGGCGGCGATGGTGGAAACCCGCCCGCCCATGCGGTAGCCGATCGACGCGGTCGGTATTTTCGCCTGGCTCTGAATCCACTGATACGATGCGCGAGTGTCGGACGCGAAACCCGCGTCGGTGGTCTTCATCGCCTGCTCGAACCCCGGACCCATGTCGGTATAGCCGCTCTCGAAGCCTGGCGCGGAGCGATGGAACAGCTCTGGCGCGATCGCGAGGTAGCCTTCGCGGCCAAATCGCTCGGTAATATCGCGGATGTGGTGATTCACGCCGAAAATTTCCTGGAAAACGATGAGCCCGGCTTTGGGCGTACCTTCGGGACGCGCGACGTAGGCCTTCAGGGAAGTTCCGTCTTCGACCCCGAGAGTCACAAATTCAGTCTTGATATTCATATCCGCACGATTATATCATCTACTTCTTGAGTGACCGGTAGGTGCCGGCGACGTTCTGCGGGCGCTGCTGCGCATAGAACTCCCAGTCCTTATAGCCTTCCATAAGGACGCTCGCTTGCGCCTGCTCCAGCGTCTGGCCGGCGGCGATTGCTTTGGCGACGGCGTCCCTCAGGTCCTCCCGATAACGGATATTCATAGCGACGTCGGCTTTCTTGCCGAGCTTCCCGTGACTGCAGACGAAGTACTCGAAGTCCATGGCCTCGACCGCCTTGACCATGTCGATCTCCTCCAATCCAATCGGCCCGAAAGGCAGCCGGTGAACGGTGACCCAATCCGATGCGAACAGCACATTCGTACCGTCGATGAACCGCACCAGGGTGTTGTCGTCCGCGTGAGCGGTCGGTCTGGAGATGACCTCCACGCGCTTGCCGCCCAGATTGATGTTGATCCGATCCGTGTAGGTCAGCTCCGGAGCGCGCACAAACTCCAGCGGCCCTCGAGTCACTTCGGCGCCGCTCAGCGCGCCGTCTTTATTGGTGTCATACAGGCTAAACATGGTCTTGAGGTTGCCTTGAGCCTCGGCTGGTTCGATCCGTCCGTTGCCATTCGTATCCTGGGCGCGCACGTTCTGCGGGAGCGGAGTGTCGGCTCGCGGCATGGCCACGTTCTTGAGCATATTCTCGTGGCCGATGAACCGCGCCGTGTCCGCGTACACAGCTCCGCCGGAAGCGTGATCCCAGTGCGAATGACTGTAGATCACATACTTGACCGGTACGCTGAAACGCTTGGCTAGCTCCCCCTTGAGCCAGGTCGCGAATTCCGTGCCGATCGGTTCGACCAGAATGATCCCCTGGGGCGTGACCATGAAAGCTGAAACATAATCGTCCATGCGCGCGTAGTAGACTTCACCCGTCAGCTTCCCGATTTCTTGGCCTTTGTACTCGGTTTGTTGATACAAGGACCGCGGTTGAGCCCAGGCGATGCAGCCCAGCAATGCCGTGATCAAGCATCCACGCTTCATCGTTACTGGCCCTCGGTGGATGGTGGCACCAGGCCCTTGATCCGCAGGTACGTGATGATGTTACCGTAATGCAAATTGTCGTGGATCGTATTGTTCCACAGCATCCCCACCTTGGAAACACGCGTGTCTCCCAGCTTCAGCATCTGGACGGCCGTCGCGTCGGTGAGCCCGTTATAGGCCCCGTCGCAGTAGGCGAACGAATCCTTGAGAGCGGCGATCAAGTCCGCCTTCGAAGTCTTGGTCTTCTCGATATCCATGGCTTTCTGCTCGCCCTTCACGGAGGAACAGAAGAAGTATTGTTCTTCCGCCACGTGGCCGAGAAGCTGCCCGAAGGTTCGCACTCTGGGAGCGGGCTTGAAGGCGTAGTTCTCCTCGGGCATCTTTTGGGCGGACCCCAGGATGTTGTTCTTCGCGACGGTGTAAGCTTGCAGAGCTTCCCCGCTGAGCGGGTTCGCGTTTTGCGCGTTCAGGACGAAGGCGAGCGTTAGCATGGCGGAAATGGCGATGGATATCCTCATGGTCTGATGTTAGCTCAAGTCTCCCGAAAGATTCTGCCAAGAATCCCACTGGGTTTCTACATTTTTCTGAAACACAACCGGCAGGGCTTGCGCGGTGTTGTAAACGATAAAACCCCGCCCTGACGGGCAGGGCTTGCGGGGTGTTGTAAACGATAAAACCCCGCCCTGACGGGCAGGGCTTGCGGGGTGTTGTAAACGATAAAACCCCGCCCTGACGGGCAGGGCTTGCGGCG
>JBGPHB010000315.1:0-5952 GCA_041484155.1 Bryobacteraceae bacterium | reverse complement strand
CTATCTTCTGGCCGGCATGACCGAGGCGGTCGCGCGGGTGCGCCTGGCCATCCAACGGCAGGAGCAGATTCTGTTGTATGGAGACTACGACGTGGATGGCACCAGCGCCGTCGTCATCCTGAAAAAGGGGATCGAATTGTTAGGCGGGCGGGTCTCCTTCCACGTTCCTCACCGGTTGCGAGACGGCTATGGAATGCGTAGCGAGGTGGTTGAAGACGCGGCAAAGGAAGGCGTCAAGCTGATCGTGAGCGTGGACACCGGCATTCGCGCCAACGACGTGGTGCGGCACGCCGCGCAGCTCGGCATCGACGTGATCGTGACCGATCATCATCTGCCGGAGGCGGAGCTGCCGCCGGCGGTCGCGGTGCTGAATCCCAACCGGCCGGATTGCGGATATCCGGAAAAGAACCTGTGCGGCGCAGGCGTCGCGTTAAAGCTGGTGGACGCACTGCTCGGCGGGAACCCGCGCCGCGAGCCCGTGATCGAATCACTCATGAAGCTCGTAGCCATCGCGACGGTTGCCGACGTCGTGCCGCTGACGGGAGAGAATCGCGTGATCGTCAAGCGCGGCCTGGCGGGGTTACGGCATGTGACGAATCCCGGCTTGCGCGCGCTGCTCGATGTTTCTGGCCTGGCGTCGGGGGAAGCGCCCAGCGCGGGACAAGTGGCCTTCCGGGTGGCGCCGCGCATCAATGCCGCTGGCCGGATGGCCAGCGCCAGCGACGTTATCGAATTGTTCCTCACCGGCGACGAAGCCCGCGCCCGTGAACTGGCGGGCCAGCTTCACGAACTGAACAAGGACCGGCAACAAACCGAGGCTGAAATCGCACGCGCCATCTTCGAGCAGTGTATCGAGCAGCCGGTCACCGATAACGATGCGGCGCTGGTGTTCGCCGGCGAGGGATGGCACCGCGGCGTGGTAGGGATCGTCGCCAGCCGGGTGGTGGAAAGGTTCCATCGGCCGGCGTTCGTTTTGGGGCTGGAGAACGGCGTGGCGCAGGGCTCGGGCCGCAGCATTCCGGCGTTCCATCTGCTGGAAGCGCTGGAGACCATGCCGGATTTGTTCCGCAAATTCGGCGGGCACCGGCAAGCCGCTGGCGTCACAATGGCGGCCGAAAACGTGGAAAGCTTCAGGGAACGATTCCGGGCGCACGCGGCGGCCCGGCTCACGCCCGCGGATTTCGAGCGCGCGATCGAGGTCGATGCAGAAATCGGGTTCCGGGAGATTACGGACCAAGCGGTGGCTGAGGTATTGAGGTTCGCTCCGTTTGGATTTGGGAATCCGGCGCCGGTGTTTGTAGCGCGGGATGTCGAAATCGTTGCGCCGCCGGATATTCGCAACGAGAAACACGTGTTCCTGCGCCTTAAGTCGCAAGGGCGTACCGTTCGCGCCAAGGCGTGGAATTTCGCGGACCGGGCGGGTGTACTGACGCCCGGCGCGCGGATCGATATCGCGTTCCAATTCGAAGACGACCAGTATTCGGCCAGCCGAGGCTACGCACCTTGGCAGGCGATTCTGAAGGACTTTCGCGAATGTGGTGCTCAGCGAATGACTGCCAAAGCAGTCTGAGGGATGCGGAAGAAATTAACCCGGCCCTAACAGCCTGTGGCAGAAGTCAGGCAGGCGAAACCGCCTGCCCCACCGGCTTCGCAAACTGTTGATCTGCCGTGGTGGCGCAGGCGGTTTCGCCTGCGTTTCCGGAAGCATGAGACTTCTACCACGGGCTGCTAATCTAAGGGAGGGGCTGTTAAGACCAGTCTCGACACGGCGCTACGAGCGTGCGCCACGCGCTACAATCGTCGGTTTGCATGCGCACACTCGACGTTGGCTGCGGGATCAACAAACTCAAAGGCTCGATCGGCATCGATCGCAACCCCTCCAGTCGCGCCGACGTCATTTGCGAACTCGACCGCATCCCATACCCGTTCCGCGACTCAGCCTTCGACGCGCTGCAAGCCGTACATGTGATCGAGCACGTTTCCGATGTCATCCACACCCTGGAGGAATTTCATCGCCTGGTGCTCCATGGCGGAGAAGTCTACATCGTCACGCCGCACTACACCGACTTCAGCTCTTTCTGTGACCCCACTCACCGCTGGCACTTGAACAGCTTCTCTTTGCGTTATTTCGGCCCCGACCACGCGGGCTTCGGCTATTACTCGGCCGCAAGGTTCGACGAGATTTCCGTGCGCGTTAAGCTACTAGCATTCTGGAGATGGCTTGGATTCGAACTGCTGGTCAACGCCTTTCCGCGGTACCGCCGCTTCTGGGAACACTACCTGTGTTACGTGGTTCGGGGAAAGGTGATCGAGTGGCGTTTACGGGTGATTAAGAGGTAATTAAGAAATGATTGGGACTCTATCGGACTGGCTGCGCCACGTCCGCCGCCGGCGCGTCTGGAGCGCGGATCTGGCCGCAGGCCGCCGCGGCGAGGACCTCGCGCATCGCTTCCTGCGCCGCCAGGGATTCACCATCGTCGCGCGCAACTACCGTCTGGCGGCCGGCGACGCCGAAGCGGATATCATCGCCTGGGAAGGCGATCGTCTGGTGTTCGTCGAGGTGAAGTCGCGGGAGACAGCACGTTACGGCCCGCCGGAGCGCGCCATCGGCGCAGAAAAGCGCGCGCACCTGCTACGCGTGGCGCGCGAATACACGCGCAAGACCGAAACACCCTGGGAGCGCGTCCGCTTCGACGTCGTCACAGTGATCCTAACCGGCCCACCACAGCTAACCCTGATCCGCGGTGGGGCCACTCCGCGCTGAGGTCCTGGAGTTTCTACGCCGCCCTGACGGGCAGGGCTTTGCGGGTTTGCGCCCGTCCACGGCATTCATCAACCACGCCGGAAAGCCCCGCCCGTTAGGGCGGGGTTCGCCCTGAGGCTCAGCCTCAGGGCCGCCGAAGAGCCCCGTGAGACTTCCGGGTATAATGCCTGGGTGAGCAACCCGGCGACTCAGCAGATGCAGTGCATGGAAGTTTGGGGCGGAAGCCAGCTCACTGCGCGAGGCGTCGAATTCGGCGGGCTGGACGCGTGGGTCTATAGCAAACCCTACGGATCGGCGGAGTACGGCGGGGATGTGTATTATGCCTCGAGTTGCGCCACGGGCCGAATCAGCCGCCTGTTGCTGGCGGATGTGTCGGGGCATGGGAAATCAGTGGCCGGGACCGCCGCCGATTTGCGGACGCTCATGCGGCGGTTCGTCAACCGTCTGGATCAGACGGAATTCGTGCGGTTACTCAATCAGCAGTTCGCAACGCTGTCGCGGGACGGAGCCTACGCAACCGCGATCGTCTCCACGTTCTTCGCGCCCAGCCGACGTCTGACCGTGTGCAACGCAGGTCATCCCAGGCCGCTTCTGTATCGTGCAGCACAGCGGCAATGGGATTTCCTGGGCCACCACGAGCCGGCCAGCACAGCCCCACTCAGTAACCTGCCGCTGGGGCTGATCGACGTGTCGGAGTACGAACAGTTTGACGTTGAGTTGGAATCCGGCGATTGCGTGGTCAGCTACACCGATGCACTGATTGAATCCTGCGATGCCGACGGCCAGGCGTTGGGCGAGGCCGGCGTGCTGCGGATCATGCGCCTGCTGGGGGACGTGGAGCCGCAAAAGCTGATCGAGACGCTGCTGGGGGAGATCGCGGAACGACATCCGGAGAATCTAACCGACGACGACGTGACGGTCCTGGTAGTGCGGGCCAACGGGCGTAAGCCGCGTTATTCGCTAGGCGAGAAGCTGGGGGCGATGACTCGCTTCTTCGGTTCGCTGATTCGTGCGATTAATCCGCGGGCCGAACGGCCGCCATTTCCCGACGCGAATCTCGCGAATCTCGGAGGGGCGATCATCCCCGCCCTCGGACGCCGCTGGCGTGCGTCCAGTGGGATGCGCTGATCGCTCAAGACACCATGTAGCGGATTGTTCTCTCAATCGCCCCTAATCCGGACACGCCGGGGCCAAGATAATCCTCGACTGTTTTGTGGCGCGAACACTCGTGTTTGCCACGTTCGCACTTCTGCGAACGCTTGGCCCTGCGTTCACATGAGTGTGAACGTGGCACGCAAAAGTGCGTGCGCCACATCTCCCAGCGCTGCGTCCGCACGGTTCTGTTATAGTCGCCCCATGAACCGAACAATTCTTGTGCGCTTGTGCGCGGGCATCCTCACGCTTGCGTGTGCTTGGGTAGCCTACACCCAGATCCCGCGGCAGTCCAAGGCTCCGGAGCAGAACCTGATCAAGATCACCGACGACCTCTACATGATCGATGGAGGCTCCAACGTCACCTTTTACATCACCGATGAGGGCGTGATTGTGATCGACGACAAGTTCGACCGGGACTTCGACGGCATCATGGCCAAGATCAACAGCGTGACCAGCCAGCCGGTCCGGTACGTGCTGAACACGCACCATCACGGAGATCATACCGGCAGCAACCCCAGGTTCGCGGGCTTCGCGAAAATCATCTCGCATGTCAATTCCCGGATCAACCACATTGCTCTCAAGCAGCCGGCGCCACCGCGCGTGGTATTCACGCAGGAGATGTCTGTCTTCCTGGGCGGCAAGGAAGTTCGCGCAACGTACTACGGGCGCGGGCATACGAACGGCGACGTGATGATCTACTTCCCCGCGCTGCGTATCCTTCACACCGGGGACCTTATGGCCGGCAACACTCCCCTGGTCGACTACGACACCGGCGGCAGCCTGCTGGAGTACGCCAAGACGCTCGACGGCCCCATGAAGCTGGAGTTCGAAACGGTGATCCAGGGCCACGGCCCCCTGGTGAAGCGAGCGGACCTGATCAAGTACCGGAACAACGTCGAGAAGTTTCGCGCCCAACTCACCGGCCTGGTTCGCGGGGGCAAGTCCAAAGACGACGTGGCGAAATTCCTGATCTCGGAATACGGTTGGGTCCCGAACGGTCTGCCGATGCAGCGCAGCCTGGACGGTTTTATGACCGAGTTGAAGTGACGGCGCCTATTCGTAAAACTCCGGCGCGCGCTTGAGCTTAGCGTTGGCGGTGAAGTCGTGCTGAATCCAAAGCTGGGCTCCAGTCTTCTTTAGGAAGGCCTCCACTGCGGCTCTGGACTTTACGGTTTGCTCCGCGTTGAATTCCGTGGTGGGCACGCGGTTCAACTTCCGCTCCTCGGGATAGTGATAGAGATCGCCACTCAGCACGATCGGGCCCGTCGTGGCCAACTTCAAGAACAAGACTTGGTGGCCGGGTGAATGGCCCGGCGCAGACTTGATCACCACCGTCCCGTCGCCGAACACATCATGCTCGTCTTTGGTGAGGAGCGTGGTCTTGCTGGTCTTGAGCGCGCTGTAGTTGGCGGGTTCGGTGCGGGGAGAGGGCGGATCGGAAAACATCATGTCGCGGTCGGGCTTTCGCACCAGCCAGGTGGAGCCTGCGAACATGTTCGCGTTTCCAACGTGATCCCAGTGAAAGTGCGAGAGTGCGAGATAGGTGACGTCGGCGGGAGCGTAGCCGATCTCTGCGAACTGCGTCTTCAGGGGCTTGACAGTGGTGGCATAGCGCAGCGTCGCGGGCGCGCCATCGGGCTTGAAGCTGGCGTCGGGAACCGCGCCCACGTCCCAAGCCAGGGTTCCCTTCGGATGGGCCACCAGGAAGCATGGAATGGACATGAAGCTGGTGGCCAGGTCTTCCTTCTTGAGCTGGTAGGGCGACGTGTCCGGAATATTCAAGCTGCCGCAATTGAATACGTACAGGCGCACAGACTTGGGCGGCTGGGCCTTCTTTGGCTGGGCCATGGCCAGAGTCGCGAGCATTAAAAGAATTTTGAGATTTGTCATAGCGGAGGCGTCTCCTCTGGAGGCTATCGCGTCGGGGTGATGCGGTGCAACACCGCCCATTGAACCCCGCCCTGACGGGCGGGGCCTGGAGTTTCTAGATTTGTGAAACAGAACCCCGCCCTAACGGGCAGGGCTTGCGGGGT
>JBGPHB010000314.1:0-5954 GCA_041484155.1 Bryobacteraceae bacterium | reverse complement strand
CCTGGCCGGATCTTGTCCAGGTCCACCGTCCCCGTCCCCTGCGAGCTTCTCTGCCCAGCGCTCGCCCCCGACCCCCCTGCCAGTCGCGCCGGCAGTAACTCCGGATTCTCCCCCACGAACTCCGTGAGGTAGGCCCGCATTTCCTTCCCACCCTCCGCCAGCAACTTCCCGTCTTCGCTGCGGTAGATCTCGTCCCTCACTGCCTTATACGCCAGGTCGATCTTCGCCACCCCCAGCTTCTGCAGCTCCGCGCGAATCGCCGCGCTCCGTTCCGCCTCTTCCGCCACCGCCCGTGTTTTCTGGTTTTCCGCCACTAGTTCGTTCACCCGCTGTTCCAGGTTTTCGCGCCGCTTCCGTTCCTCCAACAGCTCCACCTTGTAACCCGGCTCGGCCTTGGTTTGCTCCGCCTTCACGAACTCCTGAATCACCGCCTGCACAATCGACCGAACGTCGTTCTGTTCTTCCGCCATTTGACCTCCCACAAAAAACTGGGGACATTGCGGGCAAGCGTCCGCAAACTCTTCCCCCTGTCAACAACCCCAGCAGTGTCCCCAGTTTTTTGTGGGGCAGGCTTCAGCCTGCGCGCCGGTTTCAACCGGCGCTGCTTTCTATTTCCTCCACAATCCGATCCTTCACATCCTGCCGCGCATCGCACAAATACTTCAGCGCCAGCTTCTTGAAAATCTCCTTCTTCAAGGTCGGCGAATCCAGCCCCAGCCCCAACAGTTGCTGAGCGTCGCTCAGTTCATTCGTGAAATCGGCGATATCGAACTGGTCCATCCCCGTGACGCCGATCTGCACTTCGTCCTCCCGCGCCCCCGCGATCGCCTTGAGAACCCGCCGGATCAAATCCTTGATCGCGTCTCCGTACGCCCGCAACACCTGCTGCGTGATCGAAGCATCCATCTGCTTGCTGAGCCCGGACTGCCGCCCCCCCTTGTCCAGCGACCCGCCCGCCTGCGCCAGGTAACACACCCGGTAGATTTCTTCCTGCAAGCTCGTCAGATTGTCCGCCGCGATCTGAAACACCTTGCCTTCCGGTTCCGTCCACCCGAATTTGTCCCCCGGGCCAAGCTGGATGTAGTAGCTCTCGCCCACCATCTGGCTCCACTCCCGCTCGGAGTAAACCACCGGCATCGCGAACAATCCCATCGTCAGCGCCCACGCCAGTGCGTTCGACTTATTGAAGTGCTCGAGCTGCAGCAGCCCCGCCCGGTTCAACAACCACAGCCCCTCCGGAATCCGCAGCCCAAACAGCGGCACTTGATTCAGCTTCGCCAGGCCATGCGTTCCCTGGTCCGCCAGCGTCACCTCGCCCGCCTCTTTCGTCTGGTGATAGATCCGGAATGTCTGCTTGTCGTAGTACGCCCAGCGCGTCTCCGTCTGCCACTCCGCGTCTTCCACGCGGTCCTTCTTCAGCAACTTGGTCCGGATCACCACCCACTCGTAATTGCCCTGTTCGTCCAGGCTCCAATTGATGAGGTCGTCCGACGTGTAATCCACCAGGTACGCGCGCGACGCCCCCAGCGCGTCTTCTTCACCGCGGCTGCCGGCGTTGAGCGGCACTCGCGGAAAGTCCACCAGCACGAAACCCGACCCCGTGATCATGCCTTCGACAAACTGCCGCTGGCAAAAATCCGTCAGGCTCGTGCCCTTATGGTCCACGTCTTCCACCAGTGCGGAAAAGAACTTCTTGCTGGCGTCATTGTGTCCCTCGTACATCAGCACCGGCTCGCATCGGAACAGCGTCGCCGCGTACCAGTCGATAATCGATCCGATGTAATTCTCATAAAACACCCGGCGCAACCGTTCCCCGTATACATCCCCCGGTTCTCTCTGCCTCCGGACCAGATAGTGTGTTGCATAGAGCCGGAGCTGCTCTCCGCCCACGTACAGGTGGCGGTATTGTCTCCACACGGCCTTTCGCGCCGCATAGTCGGGGTGCTCACGATCGATATCAAACAAGCGGTCTGCTCCTCTCTCCCACCTTGGTTGCGCCCCCGCACTCCTGCCAGACCAGATACCCCAGCGCGTCCGACAAATGCGTTCGCCGGGGATCGCGGTCCTTGTCGATGATCTGGCTGTTCTCCTTGTAGGTCACCTGCTCGAAGTCGTTGATCAATTCCTTGCATCGCGGATGTACCAGCAACTTCCGCTCACCCGTCGCCGATTCCAGCTTCGAGTTCATCAGCGTCACTCTCTCCCGTACAGCCGGGTTGGACTTCGGAATCCGGAATCGCACATCCCCGTAGGCGCCGCCTCGCAAGAAATCCCGCAGGATCGCCACATCCGTCGTCCCGGTTGTCTGAAGCCGCGCTCCCGTTGCGTCCGCGTACACCACCAATCCCGCCGCATGCCCCGGGAATCGCCGCTCGAACTCGTCACATGCATCCCGCGTGCTGGCCCGGCTCAAAACGATTTCGTGCAACACCGTCACCCTCTCCCCATCCACCTGCGCCACCACGGAGCACATCGGATCCACGTTAAAGTCCAACGCCCACATCAGCCAACTCCTTTGATTCACATCCGCTTCCGCCACGTTTCCCTTCCGATCGAACGAATAGTAGACCCGGCCCGCGTTCTGGCTGAGGTATTCCCCCAGGACCTCCTGCTGATAAAACCGCGCATCATAACTGCTCTTCAGCCGCGCGTAGTAATCCGGAATCCGGTCCAGCAGGAACCGGTTTTCGAAGGGCTCCGCAATCACCGTCTCGTAACCCTCCACCGGAGACGCGATAAACCTTTGTTGGACCCAATCGAATCCCTTCGGCGTCCATACCCCGAATCCGCACAGGCGATTCGCCTTTGGATCCCGCAATCGCCCCTCGAGTCGCAGCCAGGCCTGCTCGGCCGTATACGTCAGTTCGTCCAATCCGAACCACGCCAGGTTGCTCCCTCTCAATCTCTCGAAATCTTCCACCGCCCGAAACAGGATCTTCGACTTCGTCTCGCGCAACACCAGAAAATTCTCCGCGCGATTCAGCTCATGCCGGATCCCGTTCCGCTCCAGGATGTCCAGAAACGCCGCCTGCGTCGCATCCCGCAACATCGGGTACGTCGGGGCCCCCATCAGCCCCGTCCGTCCCGGATTCTGATAACTCAACTTGAGCGCTTCCTGGCACAGCGCCTGGCTCTTCCCCGACCCGATCGGTCCCGAAAACCCCTTAAACCGCGCCGCCGATTCGTGAAACCTCTTTTGCGACGGCAGCGGGCTATACTCTATTTCTCGGGTTCGGATTCCGTCGCCTCCGGCTCGACCCATGTCACTTTGATCTCCTTCAGCTCATCCTCTTCCAGCTCCTGTTGAAGCTGCACCAACTTGATGTAGTCCCCCAGCGTCGCTTTCACCGCTTCGTCGCCAAGTTTCTGCTCCACTTTTTTCAGGAGCGTATCGACGACGAGCGCCTGCCGTTTCTTCGCCGGCCCGGCTCCCTCAGACTTTTTTTTTGTGATTTTGTGTTCGTTTTTACGTCCCTCACAGCCAGAGATTACACTCCGCCCGCAAGCATCGACCCACTACCGCCGACGTATCCGAACACAACGAAAGGATTTAAAACTTCGAAGAAAGACGTAACGCAGGCCCTGGCCTGCAGCTTTTATCTAACAAACGGCAACAACATCGCCGTAGCCGCCGCCCGCGGCTTAGTCATCGCGCCCTCTTTCAACGCGAACACCTGGTTCCGATTGGCAATAAACAAAACCCCATTAGCCGGCACCGGCGTAGAGTACACCGAACTCCCCATGTTGTACTCGCCCACGACTTTCTTGGTCTTACTAGCCTCCAGCACCGCGACGTCCCCGTCCTCATCGCCCAGGTAAACTTTGTCCCCAATCACCATCGGAGACCCCCACACCGCCGCGAGCATATCATGCACCCAATATTCTTTACCCGTAGCAGCGTCCAAAGCATGCAGAAACCCACTGAAATCAGCGTAAAACAGGATTCCATCCTTCAGCGCCCCGGTCGAAACACTCCGCCGGATCTTGTCGAACTGCCAGATCTTTCCCGACTGCGTGATATCGCCGCGCTTAGTCCCGTCGATCGCGTACAGATGCCCCACGCCCTCGCCATGCTCCGGATCCTGCCCGTTCCCGATGTAAACTTTGTTCTCGTAAATCACCGGCGTGCTGATCACTTCATTCCGCGTCTTAGGCCAAATTGAATCCTTGGGATTCATATCGAATTCCCACAGCTTCTTGCCCGTGGCCGCTTCGTACCCGCGCACCCATCCATCACCCTGCCCGATGACTACCTGCACTACGTCGCCGATCTTGCCCACCGACGGCGACGACCACTGCCCGTGCAAAATCTTATCGTGTACCGAATTATCTTCCCAAGCCAGCTTGCCCGTCTTCTTGTTCACCGCGATAATCGCCGGAGCGTTCGGCGACGGAATGTGGACATGACTCTCATCCTGCCCATTCGACGTGCTCACGAACAGCAAGTCGCCGTAGGAAACCGGCGAGGAATTGGACATGTTGTGCGGCTGCGACCCAACTTCCTCCATCATGTCGAACCGCCAGTTGACCTTCGCGTGCTTCCCCTCGCCCCGCGTGTCCAAAGAAACCAACTCACTCCGGTTCGTAACGTAGTACAGGTCGTTGCCTTCCACGAGCGGCGACGAACACACGCCCTGATAAGGCCAATCGTTCGCGCGCCCCGCCGCCAGCTTGATGTTGGTGTGCTGCCACAGGAACTCGCCGTCGGATTCGCGGAACGCCATCAGCACTCCCCGATCGCCGCCCTCTGCCTTGTCGCGCACCAGCTCGTTGTTGGTCCCCACGTACACGCGCCCGTCGGCCACGGTCGGATTCCCGTAGCTTTGCGAGCCAAGGTCCGAGACCCACTTCACGTTCTTGCCGGTCTTGACGTCCCAGCTCGTCAGCACGTGCTGGTTCGAAACCATGTTGCGGTCCGGCGTCCCGCCCCACATCGGCCAGTCGCCGATTCCGGGATCAGACGCCTGCATCAAGAACCAGGCCGACACCGTGAGCGATGCCGCGATAAGAGAAAGCCGAAAGAGTTTCATTGGTTTGCCGTTACCTTCAGGTTATCCAAATACACGCCAAACTGCGCGTCGGCGAAAACTCCGGGCGGCCCCTCGTGGTTCCCGATCGGGTCGATCTTCTCAATGGTCCATGCCGCTGGCTCAGGATCTCCCGTCGGCCACGCCTTGCCTTGAGCCCTCACCTTGCCGTCCGGCAAATTCTCCACTCGAATCTTCAGGTGATACCATTTGTCCTGTTTCCACTCGAACGGCACCGTTGCGGTCCTCTGTACTTCCGGTTCCCAGGGCTCGATTTTCAAGTACTGATTGTTGCCGTACAGCACTAGCGAATAGCGCTGCGCCGTGATCCCGATGTCGCCCATCTGCCGCCGCTTCGTGTTCGCGCGCACATCCGCTTCCACCGTGTAGTTTGACCAATCCGTAGGCCCGTAGAACAGACGGATCCGCTTGAACAACGTCTCGTCCGGAGGCTTCTGCAACACCTTCTGGCCCTCCAGAGTCGTGACCGCAAATTTCCCTGCCACTGTATTGATCCAGCCCGCCGGCGCCGCGCCGTCAGGATAGGAGTCGAACGTTTCGGTCCAAGGAATGGGGCGCACCACCCGAGCCCGTGCCTGGCCCGTAATTCCGCCCACCGTCGCCTTGATCAATCCCGCCTGATCTACTTGCTCGGCGCCGGCTACGAATGTCCCATCGGTCACCGTTCCCTTCAACCCTTCGAGCGACCACGTCGCCTTCTCCTCGCGCAGGAAACGCCCCTTGTCGTCGAACAGCCGCGCATGCAATTTCACGGTTTGTCCCGGCTTCAACACCAGTTCGGTCGGCGAGACTTGAACCAATGCCGGCGCACCCTCGGCCTTCTCTGCCGGTTCATCCACCGCAAACCCCTTGAGCGCGGTGGCCTTCTTAGACCCGATCGCGTACACCGCGTCGCTCGACACGATG
>JBGPHB010000313.1:0-5957 GCA_041484155.1 Bryobacteraceae bacterium | reverse complement strand
CGCAACACCCCGGCAAGCCCCGCCCGTCAGGGCGGGGTTCTGTTCGGAAATGTAGAAACTCCAGGCCCCGCCCTAGGGCGGGGTCGCGCCCGTAATCTGAGACTTATTTCACGAACCACTGGGACAGGAGACTAAGGGAACTGGCGACCTCGTGTAGACACAACTGAAGGACGGTCCTGACAACACATACCATGTCATTGCGTTTCGGAAAGACGCCGGAGTACTATTGTCCAAAATGCCAGACACCTCCGGCGGCATTCGTTATGACGTCGCCACGGCCCTCCAGCGTGAGCTCGAAGACATTAGAGCTCGACCTCGACCCGAGGGTGAAGAACCGGACGATCTGACGCTGGTAGGCCTGGCCTTTTCCGGCGGCGGCATTCGCAGCGCCACCTTTAACCTGGGGGTTTTGCAAGGCCTCGAGAACGTGGGGCTCTTGCGGTTCGTCGACTACCTTTCCACGGTTTCCGGCGGCGGCTACATTGGCTCGTGGTACTTGTCCTGCCTCAAAGAAAAATTAACAGATGGGAACGCGCGCCAACCGGCGGTGGCCCATCTGCGGAAATTCAGCCGTTATCTGGCGCCCGCGGCGGGCTTTTTCAGCGCCGACACATGGACCATCGCCACCAACTGGCTGAGAAATACGTTGCTGCTCCAGGCCATGCTGGTGAGCCTGTTCGCGCTCCTGTTGCTGTTGCCGCGGTTCTTCCAGTGGGCGTTCTTGAACCTGCCCCTCGACGGGGTCGCGCTGGCCGCGGCCGTGCTGTTTGCGGCGGCTTTTGCTCAGATTGCCTATCGCCTGGGCCGAATCAGGAAACCCAGCGACCCGCAGGGGCTTCTGCAAATCACGATCGTGGTTCCCCTGCTGGCCGCCGGCGCTTGCTTTTCTTCGGTGCTTTGGCGTTCCCTTAACGCGCCGGAGAAACCGCTGTGGTGGGCGGGAGCGTTCGTGGCGGCGGCGACTTGCCTTACCGCCTTCATATCCCTGCTGCGGTATGTCCGTGCCAAGCCCTACTGGTGGGCCGGAGTCGTGACGATCGGCATCCTGTGCGGCGGTCTGTTTGCGAGTCTCGCGTTCACGTTGTCCCGGGCCTACCTCGAGTGGGCAGCGTTGGATTCCGGCGCCTGGCTGGCCGGAATGTTTGGAGCGCCCGCGCTCCTGATTTCGCTCGCGCTGTCCGTCGTCCTTCAGATCGGTCTGCTCGGCCGGGCCATCGACGATTCCCGGCGCGAGTGGTGGAGTCTAATGGGCGCGTTCCTGGCGATTTACTCGGCGGCAGCTTTGGCTCTCGGCGTGGCGGCCGTGTACGGGCCGGAGTTGGTCCGGTTCCTGACCGGCGCAACTCCGTGGAAGTGGATCGGCGGGTCGTTGACTTTGGGCGGCGTCGCAACCACGGTCGGCGGCCTGCTGGCGGCGCGCAGCCGCGACACCGGTCCGGGGGGATCGAATTCGGCTAAGGAGCTGGCGGCCTCGGCGGCGCCCTACGTCTTTATCGTGGGGGTGGCCGTGGCGGTCTCGGCGGGATTGCACCGCGTGCTGCACGCCTATTCAGGCTGCGCAGTTGGGACCGTCTGGTACGAGCTGTCGTGTTCGATTCTGAACGCCCACTTCCTCCAGGTCTGGCTGGCCACCGGAATTAGTGCCGCGGTTCTGCTGCTGCTGGCCTGGCGCGTGGATATCAACGAAGCGTCTATGGGTCCGTTCTACCGCAACCGCCTGGTGCGATGCTATATGGGGGCGGCTACGCAAGCCATTGGGAAGCGCCACCCCAACCTGTTCACGGGTTTCGATTTTCTCGACGACTATGCCCTGGCGGAGTTGCGTCCGACCAAGGGTTACGCCGGGCCCGTCCCCATCGTGAATACGGCCCTCAATCTCACGGGCGGCGACAACGCCGCGCTTCAGGAGCGCCGTGCGACTTCGTTCTTCTTCACGCCCTGCCAGAGCGGCTCCAAAGAGACCGACTGTCTCGAGACCAGAAACATCGGCAAGTTCTGGAATGGCATCCTTCTGGGCGCATGCGTAGGCGCCTCGGGCGCGGCAGCCAGTCCCAACATGGGCTACCACACCTCGGCTCCCGTCGCGTTCCTCATGACGTTTTTCAACGTGCGGCTCGGCTTGTGGATCCGCAATCCCCGGGCCGGGGAAGGGAAACAAAACTCTCGATGGGGGCTATATTACCTCCTCAAAGAGTTGTTCGCCACCGCCGACGTCGGGGATAACTACGTCTACCTCTCCGACGGTGGACACTTTGACAACCTGGGCGTCTATGAGCTCGTCCGCCGGCGCTGCCGCTACATCATCGCCTGCGACGCCGAGGCGGACCAGAATCTTGTGCTGGAGGCGCTCGGCGGGCTCGTCCGCAAGTGCCGCATCGACTTCGATACGGAGATCGATATCGACACGGCACAGATCCGGCGGAAGGACGAGCAGGGCCTCTCGCGGGCGCACTGCGCCGTGGGCCGAATTTCATACCCCGCCGTCCCCGGGAAAGGCGCAGCTTCGGGTTATCTGATCTATTTGAAATCCTCGCTGACAGGTGACGAGGATTCCGACATTTTGCAATACAAGGCGCAAAATTCGGCATTTCCACATGAATCCACGGGAGACCAGTTTTTTAGCGAATCGCAATTCGAGAGCTACCGCGCACTCGGCGTCCATGTGGTGGAGAGAGCGTTCGCCCGCGCGGGGCGTGGCGTTAGTGGAGCCGTAGAGACGCGAACCCACATGGACAGCCTGATGATGAGAATGGAAGAGGCCTGGAAGCCCCCTAGCCCATTCACCGAACCGCGTTTCGGCCGCCATGCGGAACAACTGAACCGCTTGTGGGACGAAATCCGCAAGGCCCAAGTCGACCCCATCCTCGATCGAGGCCTGTACCCGGGCTGGAGCCTTGAATCTGAGACACCCGGCTACGCAAGCATTCGCCAAGGTCTCTATTTTTATCAGATCATTCTCCAACTGATGGAAACCGTGTACCTGGACCTGCATTTGGACACCATGTGGGACCACCCGGACAACGAGGGTTGGAAAAAGCTGTTTCAGCATTGGGCCAAGTCTCCGGCCCTGCAGAACGCGTACGAGTTTTCCGGACACACCTACGGCAGCCGGTTTCGGTATTTCTGCGAGATGGAGTTGGGCTTGGTTCCCGGAACGGCGCCGGAGAATCCGTCTCGGGGCTAACCGCTCCCCGACTAGTCCGGTGACCGGCGTGATTCGGTTCTAAACCCCGCCCTAACGGGCGGGGCTTTATCGTACGTTTACAACACCCCGCAAGCCCTGCCCGTTAGGGCGGGGTTCAGTTTCACAAATGTGGACTCCAGACCCCACGCTCACAGGCGGGCTGGTCGCGTGTTTGCAACCGCTACAACTGCACCGGGCGTCCGAAGGTGTTATTGCTTCTCAAACCGCTCACTGACGGTCGCGGCAAGTGGCTGACTACCCATAGTGCCGACACCGAGCCGCTGTTAGAGGCTGTGAAAAATTGTTTCCTCAGCCCGCTCCCTCATGGTCGCGGTTCGGTAAGTGGCTGATTTCGCAAAGTGCCGACACCGAACCGCGACCGTGAGGGAGCGGGTTGAACGAATTTTCCACGCCTTCTCAGGGGGAACATGGAACTATTTCACACGGTCAGAGACCTAGCTCGGAAGGCCACGCTCGCTTGCGCCGCCGCATTGTGCCATATACCCTTGATTCATGCGGATCATGCTGATGAGTTTGTGCCTGGTTTTACTGATTTCCCTGGCGGCATTAGGATACTACGGTGGAAAATCCGCGGAAGCGATGCTCACTTTTACCGCCGTCGCCGACGTTCCCCTCGGCAACGTGAAGGATGTCGCGACCTTGAACCATCCGGGCCGCTTCCAGAGCGAAGCCCGCGTGCAGATCGACGCTCAGGTCCAGCACCTGATGGGAGTCTTTCAATCCGACACCTTTTCGAAAGCCGTCGGGTCGAAAGGCAGCATCGGGGAGACCTACGAGCTCAAGTATCTGAAGATGGAGGACGGCTCCAAGAACGGCCGCAAGCGGCTCACCTACCGCTTCCGCGGCAAGGCAATCTTTCAAAAAGACATCTTCAACCACGATCGTAAGGCGAAGATTCCGATTAAGCTGCCATTTTCAGCCGACCTGATCTACAAGCAGACGCTCGAAAGCGGTCACAACCCCTGCACCGACGAGCACTACAATACCGAAGGCGATTTCTGGTACTTCTGGGACCCCGATCAGAAGGGCTGCTCCCTGAAGGGAGACGACACAAAGGTCTATCGTGGCGACGGCCAGCTTTCGCGCCTCGATAAGCTGAATCGGCCGACCTATCCCGAGTACGACAAGCTGCTCGGCGACAACGGCAACGGCAACATCTTCGACATCCGGATCTTCTTCGGCTATATCGACGAAGGGACCTTCAAGATGCCGCACCGCAGGGACGACGCTTTCGCGTCGATGCTGAGCCTGGAGAAGAGCATCACGGAGCAGGGGTTCAAGAAGACCGAAGAGATCGTCGGTTTTCGCGAAACCAATTCCGGCCAGCAGCGCGACGGCGGGGCCATCCTGCGGAAATATCAAAAGCAGATTACGTTCTCCAAGCTCAAGCCGGATCCTGTGGATGTGCGGATTCTGGTGCTGCTCTCCGATACTTCTGTCGAAGCGGCCGAACGAAGTGACAAGCCCGATCTCACGTTTCACCACTACCTGATCCCGGCCTTCAAAGAGGCCGATCTGTTGCTCTACGATGGGCATTCGGGATTGGGCGCGAACCTGGATCTGAGCCGGCTTGACCGGTTCAAGTTCGACAATGCCAAACACCAGATCTTCGTATTCAACGGCTGCAGCACCTATCCCTATTACAACGGAATGTTCTTCGACGCCAAAGGCGGCCGGCAGATGAACAATCTGGAAGTGATCACGTCGGGACTCCCGACTCTATCGAGCACGTCCGCCTCGAACATGCTGAGCATCCTCAACCGCTTCCTGGACAACAAGCTGGTGACCTACCAGACCATCATGCGCGAGCTCGAAGACTCCAACGGCAGCGCCGGCACCTATCTGAGCGCGGTGAACGGCGACGAGAACAACCGCTTCAAGCCAAAGTAACGCAGGCCCCGGCCTGCACTGCGGAACCCCGCCCTGACGGGCGGGGCTTTCAAACGCACGATCGTCCGTCGGTCACTCCAACGCGATCAAGAACCCCGGGCCGCACAGCGCGAGTCATAGGATTTGACCCAGCACCGAAAAACGTCACACACTGGTGTTAGCTCGATGTATACTTGCACTTGTCCAGAGGCAATAAATGGAGATTGCGGCTGATCGCCAGTTGTGGGCGCCTGTTTTCGCGTTGATCCTCGTCGGCGGGCCGCTGAGCGCCCAGACTCAGCCCCGTACGGTCCTCGACACGTATTGCGTTACATGCCACAATCAAAAACTTCGAACCGCCGGACTCGCGCTCGACACCATGGACGTCGCCAATCCAGGCGCGAAGCCGGAGGTGTGGGAGAAAGTGATCGGGAAACTGCGGGCCGGTTCCATGCCGCCGCCAGGCATGCCGCGGCCCGATGCCGCCACCTATCGCGCCGTGGCGAGCGCGCTTGAAAACGATATCGACCGCGCGTGGGCGGCGCATCCCAATCCAGGCAGAATCAGCGCCGTGCATCGTCTCAATCGCGCCGAGTACAACAACGCGATCCGCGACCTGTTCGCCCTGGACCTCGATGTGAAGCCTCTACTCCCCGGGGATGACACGGCGGATGGGAGTTTTGACAACTTCGCGGACGTCCTCTCGATCTCTACCGCTCATCTGGAGCGATACATGTCGGTGGCCCGTCAGGTCACGCGGCTCGCAGTAGGTCTCCCTCCCACAAGTCCGGGGCTCGAAAGATTCGAGATTCCGCTGCACGTGATCCAGGACGACCAGCAAAGTGAAGATCTGCCGTTCGGATCTCGCGGCGGCATCGCGATT
>JBGPHB010000312.1:0-5959 GCA_041484155.1 Bryobacteraceae bacterium | reverse complement strand
ATTTCATGACGGTTACGGCAGCTCCGTTCACGATGTCCACCACAGTTCGGAGTTCAAGGAGACGCTGAACGTTCCCCGCCGCCGGCTCGACGACTATGTGGCGGAGATGGGCCTGCCCGCACCTGACGTGATCAAGATCGATTGCCAAGGCTCGGAAGACGCGATTTTGCGGGGGGCGGAGAAGGCGTTGAAGCGCGCCAAAGTGCTCTTCGTCGAGACATGGTTCGAGCGATGCTACGGGCCGAAGAATCCGCTCATCACCGAGATCATCGAGTTCCTCCGGCGGCATTCATTTTCGCTGGTCGAATTGGGCGAGCGAGTCTATGACGCGAAGCATCGGTTGACGTCGCTCGATGCGTTCTTCTTTTCCGAGTCATTGCTTGAAAGGATCTGGCTTTCCCCGTCCGGCTCGGTTCCCGAATTGGCCACCAAGCTGACGGCGCTGACGGCGGATTCTCCAACGACTCCGGATTCGGTCTATGCTAACAACGCGCGTCTCCGCAAGCGTCTCGAAGACTTGATTCAAACCGCTCCGTAACCGTCAGACTCGTTCAGCCCGCTCCCTCACGGTCGCGGTTCGGTGTCGGCACTTTGCGCAATTCGCTGAATTGCTCAGCGGAACCTTGGGGTCATTTCTTCAGCCCGGCGGTCCAGTTGATCACCACATTCATCGGCAGCGTTTGGACCGAGCTTGGTTCCCGGAGTCATTTCTTGAGACCCGCCTGCCAGTTCAACACCACCGTGAAAGGCGTCTGCGCGCTTTGCTGGACCGGGACCCCAACCAGAAAGCGTTTGCCGTCGGCGCTGACATCCCCGGGCGTGGCTCCGGCCGGCATTCGATACAGAGGTTTGGGCGCACCCGACTGGAAGGGCGAGCCTGCTCCGACCTCGGCCGCCATCACCATGCCGTCGGGAGCCAGATAGAACAGTTCACCTCCGTCCCCTCGCCAGCGCGGGGCGCTGCCGCCTCCTTTTGAAACCAGCAACTTTCCACCGGTGGAGTTTAGAGAAAATTCGCGAACATAGACCTCGTTCCGGCCAGACTCGTCTGAAACATACGCGATCCTGCGATCGTCTGGCGAGAACCGGGCCTGTTCCTCGTTGAATTCGGTGCCAACCAGCCGGGATGGCTTGGCGTCTCCGCTGCCAGTGAGCGGAAGAACCCAGATGTCGTTCTTCGTCTTAGGATCGATTTCCGTATACAGTAAGAAGCGTCCATCGCGCGACCAGCTTGTAGGGATCGAGAAACTCCCCGCCTTCGAGAGCAGCTGCGGGTCTCCGGCGCCGCTGGCCGGCTTCCGGTAGAGCCCGAAACTGGCCCCGTCCGGACTCGTCGTATAAATGAGACTGGCTCCGTCCGGAGACCAGACGGGGAAGTTCGCCGCCCACGGGCCGAACGTAAACCGGGTGCTGGAATCCCGCGCGAAATCGAGTAACCAGAGATCCCGATTTCTGACGTCGCCGCGGGCGACGACGGCCTGTGTTCCTTTGGGTGAGATGGCGGCTTCGGCGAACCGGCCGGCCTCGCCGATGGCGCCCAACACCTTTCCCTCCCGGTCGAGCCAGGTTAGCCGGGAATTCGTGCCGCCGGTTCGATAGACCAATCGGCAGTTGCTCGAGGCCGAGAAAAAGCCGAAGGTAACATACGACCCGACTTGATCCGCTACCTCGACGGGCTCTCCGCTGGACTGCAACTGGCCGGCATCGAACGGCTGCGCCATCAATTTAGCATCGCGCAGGAAGAGCAAGTGCCCGTGTTTCGAATCCAGGGAAGGCACGTAAGTCACCGCGAAGTCGGTCGCCAAAACGCGTTTCGAGTTTTGGCGTTCCGGTGGGTCATCCAGGGAGCCCGAAAAAATGCCGGTGTCTTGAGGCTGATCCGAAGTCTGAAGGTACAGAAAGTGCCGCCCGTCGGGCATGAAAACGGGGTACGTATGTTGAGTGCCCCGGCTGGAATGGTCGGCACTGGTTATCCGGGAAGCAGTGCCGCCGCCCGCGGAAACTCGCATTAGACCTCCCAGGCGAGTCGCGATGCCGAAGATGATTGTGCCGTCACGGTTCCACGCGCCGCCAATGGCGAATCCATCCCACAGGGACTGCGCCGGTCCACCGGAGATATCGGCGCGCTGAAGACCTCGGTCCGAATCGAACGCAATAGACCGGCTATCCGGCGACCAGAACGGGGGCGGGGGATCCGAGCGAAGTTGCACCCCGGGCAAGGCGTGCGCCTCTAATGAATCCAGGTCGCGGATCCACAGACGAGTGACACCGTCGGCGCCAATCGCCGGGTACGCCAGCTTGCGGCCATCCGGAGACAACGCGTGGGCCACACTGGTAGACAAGTTTTCGGAAGGAAGGAGCTGCAATCGAACGCGCTCGGGCGCTGCCGGCGGCGTGCGCCATGGCGCCCACCAGGCGAGGCCTGCCATCGCTACCGCCACACCCCAGCCGGCTATTCCCAGCCATGACAGTGACGGAGCGGCGGTGGGCGGCTCCGGCGAGTCTTCCAGGAGCCTCCACGCTTCGCCGATATCCCGCAATCGGCGCTTGGGGTCTCTTTCCAGGCAGGCTTTCAGGAGACGTTGCGCCTTGGCCGGAACACGATTCCACGCCGGCTCTTTGGTCAACACTTGCGCCAGCGTGTCGGATACCGTCTCCCCCCTGAACATTTGCTCGCCGGTCAGCATTTCGTAGAGCACCACGCCGAAGGCCCATATGTCGGAGCGCTTGTCGACCGGTTTGCCGCGCGCCTGCTCGGGGGACATGTAAGCCGCCGTGCCCATCACGACCCCCGCCATCGTCAGCGTAGGTGAATCTGTGGCACGGGCTTCAGCCTGTGACTCAGCCACCTTAGCCAGACCGAAATCGAGAACCTTCACGGCGCCGTCCGGCTTGACCTTGATGTTCCCCGGTTTCAGGTCGCGGTGGACGATCCCTCGTTCATGCGCGGCCTCGAGGGCGTCGGCAATCTGGGCGGCGATGCGCAGAGCTTCTTCCAGGGGCAAGGGGCCTTTGGGCGGCTCACCCTCGATCAACTCCATCACCAGATAATTGGGTCCGACGTCGAACAAGGTGCATATGTTGGGATGATTCAGCGCGGCAATCGCTCGCGCTTCGCGCTCAAAGCGTTCGCTGAAGCGCTCAGCGGAAACTTTGATCGCGACGTCGCGGCCCAGGCGCGGATCGCGGGCGCGGTACACCTCGCCCATTCCGCCCGCGCCGATCTGCGCGACGATTTCGTAGGGGCCGAGCTTGGTTCCCGGCGTCATTTCTTGAGGACCGCTTGCCAGTTCAACACTACCGTGAAGGGAGGCGCCGCACTTTGCGCCGCCGGCACCGCGAAGAGGAATCGTTTGCCGTCCGCGGTCACATCCCAGGCGGCGTTGCCGCGCGGCGGCTGGAAGAGAGGCGTGGGCGCTCCCGCCTGGAACGCCGGGCGGGCTGTGACTTCGACCGCCATCACGCTTCCGTCGCGGCCAAGATAGAACAACTCTCGGCCGTCTGACCCCCAGTGGGGTGAAGTTCCACCGCCTCTTGAGACCAGCCACTTGCCCCCGGCGTCCGGCTTTGGTGAGAACGTTCGCACGTAGATCTCATTGCCGCCGGACTCGTCGGAGGTGTAGGCGACCCAACTTCCATCCGGCGAAAACTGGCCTTGTTGCTCGTCGAACTCCGTGCGCAAGAAGGGCGCCGGCTTATGGTCACCCTCTAGTGGGAGCACCCACACGTCGCGCTTGGTTTTCGCATTCGGCGCTGTCGTATACAGTAAGAATCGTCCGTCACGTGACCAGCTCGTAGGGATCTTGTTCTCGCTGGACTTCAGCACAAGCTCCTCGTCCTTCGATCCGCTCGCGGCCTTTTGATAGAAGTTGAAACTGTCGCGTTCTGAGACAAATATGATACGGCTCCCGTCATGCGACCATACGGGGTCGTTGGTTCTGGCCGGACCGAATGTGAACCGCGTGCTGGTGCTCCGCGCCAAGTCGACCAGCCACACATCCCAGCGCACCGTGTTTTGGGGATCAGATCGACTGACCGCCGCTCGCGTTCCATCCGGCGAGAGAGCCACGGCGGTGTAGCGGCCCGGTTCCCCGGCGCTACCGAGAACTTTCCCTTGCCGGTCAAACCAGGTGAGCTGGAAGTCTTGACTGGCGGTCCTATAGACCAGCACGCCGTTTGTGGATGCCGAGAAAAAACCGAAACCGATGAAGGAGCCTACCTGTTCGGCCACTGGGACCGGATCGCCGGCGAGTTCCAGCCGCCGCTCATCCAGCGCATGCGCTAACAGAGTACCGTCGCGCCAGAACAGCAACTGCCCGGGAAGGGAACCCGCGGATGGCACGTAGACCGGCCCGATCGCAGTGGTCAGCAGTCGTTTGAGGCTCTGCTCCTCGGGCTTGGAATCGAGTGAGCCCAGGTAGATGCCATTCCCTTCCGGCGTGCGCGTAGCACGCTCATACACGAAATGGCGCCCATCCGGAAGAAAAGACGGAAAGATATGAAGAGTTTCCCTGCGCGACACATCCAGCGCGGTGACGGGAGACGCGATGCCGCCAGCCGCGGAAACGCGCATCAGAGGTCCCGGCTGGCTTCCGAAGATAATGACGCCGTCGCGGTTCCAGGATCCGCCGATGTCGATCGGCGCCAGATCGCACAGCGTCTGCGCCGGGCCGCCGGAAATATCGATCTTCTTGAGTTTGCCCCCGGTGCCAAATGCGATGAACCGGCTATCGGGAGACCAGAAAGGCGGCGTACCACTGCCTTCCGTGCCAGGCAGGGGTCGCGCTTCGAGCGAGTCCAGGGCGTGGACCCACAGGCGCGTAACGCCATCGGAACCGGCCGCGGGGAAGGCCAGATGGCGGCCGTCAGGCGATAACGCGAACGTTCCCGCGGTCGCCAGGTTCACGGTGGGCGGGATGTGGAAGCGCATCAGCTCAGCCACGGGAGGCTGCTCGCGGAAATGGACGAAGACGATCGGCACCAGGGTAACCAGCAGCAGGGCTGCGATGCCCCAGGCGAGCCAAGGCCGGCGCTTCTCAACCTTGGCGGGAGCGGTGTCGAGAAGCAGTTCCATGTCCGCGATGTCACGCAGACGCCGTTTGGGATCTTTCTCGAGACAACGCTGTAAGAGGGGTCGCGCTTTCTCTGGAACCTGGGTCCAATCGGGCTCCCTAGTCAGCACGGCCGCCAGGGTGTCGGAGACGGTTTCGCCTTCGAACAACCGCTTCCCGGTTAGCATTTCGTAGAGCACTACGCCGAAGGCCCAGATGTCGGCGCGTTTGTCGACCGGTTTGCCGCGGGCTTGTTCGGGCGACATGTAGCCGGCGGTTCCCAGGATCACTCCGGCTTCGGTTGCGCCCATGGTGAAGGTTGGGGAGTTTTCGGCAATCGCTCCATTACTGTCGCGGCTCGTTTTGGCGAGTCCGAAGTCGAGGACTTTGACGGTGCCGTCGGAGGTGATCTTGATGTTGGCGGGCTTCAGATCGCGGTGGATGATGCCTTTTTCGTGGGCGGCTTCCAGGGCGTCGGCGATCTGGCGGGCGATGCGCAAGGCTTCTTCGAGGGGGAGAGGGCCTTTGGGGCTTTCGCCTTCGATGAGCTCCATTACCAGGTAGTTCGGCCCGACGTCGTAGAGGTGGCAGATATTGGGATGATTCAAGGCGGCGACGGCGCGGGCTTCGCGCTCGAAGCGATCGTTAAAGCGTTCAGCGGAAACTTTGACGGCGACGTCGCGGCCGAGGCGCGGATCGCGGGCGCGATACACCTCTCCCATGCCGCCCGCGCCGATCGCGGCGAGAACCTCATAAGGGCCCAGTTTTTCGCCCGCGGAGAAAGGCATGGGTTACAGATAAGTCTAAGTGTGCTGAGTCAGAAGTTCGCCGAACAAATTGCCTAACACAGGTTCACGCAAAGACGCAAAGGCCGCAAAGAAAACCAAGCTCATTCTTCTTTGCGGCCT
>JBGPHB010000311.1:0-5967 GCA_041484155.1 Bryobacteraceae bacterium | reverse complement strand
GTCGTGCGCTATAGCCTTTGCGGTAATCCTCCCACGGATGCCAGTCCGGTAGATACTGTCCGGCTTCGACGCGAGCGGCGGTAACGGTGCCAATCGTTTCGCTCTCCAGAAGCGAATGTACCGTCCGCAGGCCCGGGTGAAACCGCATATTGCAGCCAACCAGCGAAATCAGCTTCTGCTCGCGCACGGTTCGGAGCAATTCCTCGACATCCGTCAGACTATGGGAGAGCGGTTTCTCGATGAACAAATGACATCCACGCCGCGCCGCCTCCGTCGCCAGCGGCACGTGCCAGCTGGTCGGCGCCGTCACCAGTGCTGCGTCGGGAGATTCATTCCAGCAGGCGTCGAGCGTGTCCAGCGTCTTAATGTCGAAAGTCTGTCGTACTTGGTCCCGGCGTTCCGCGCTGACGTCATATGCCACCACCGGCCCGGCGTTGAGCGCCAGCAGATTGCCGATGTGCCGGCGGCCGATCGAGCCGCAACCGAGTACAACGAAACCAGGCATGTGGAATGGATACCCTTATGCGCGCAGAATCTTCAGCGACGCCGTCACCACGTCGTCGACGTCGCGATCGCTCATTCCGTGAGACATCGGCAGGCTGATCTCATTCTCGAACGCGCGTTCCGCTACTGGAAACTGCCCTTCGCGGCCGCCGAGGTGTTCCCGGTAGTAAGAATGAAGGTGTACCGGAGTGTAGTGGACGTTCGCGCCGATTCCTTCCGCACGAAGCGCCGCCAGCACCTCATCTCGCCTCAGCCGTACTTCCTCCGGCACGATTCGAACCGGGTACAGGTGCCAGGCGTGTTCCACTTCCCTCCGCTCGATCGGCAGGAGGTAACCCGCCTCTCGCAAGGCGCCGGCATACCGTTCGGCGATTTTTTTCCGCCGGCTAAGGTTCGCGTCCAGCTTCCGCAATTGCGACAGTCCCAGCGCACAGTTGAGGTCTGGTAAGCGATAGTTATAACCCAGAGTCGCCATGTCGTACTGCCATTGGCGGGCGGCAATGCGCTGCCGCACGTCCGAGGTGATACCGTGATTCCGGAATCGCCGTAGCCGCGTGGCCAACGCTTCGTCGTTGGTCGTCACCATTCCGCCCTCGCCGGTGGTAATGTGCTTCACCGGATGAAAGCTGAATACCGTCATATGACTGATCGAACCCACCGGGCGGCCGCGAAAGGAAGCGCCGATTGCATGCGCGGCGTCCTCGATCAGGACCAGGCCGTGTTGTGCCGCCGTTTCGCCAAGTGCGTCCAGTTCCGCCGGATGGCCCGCATAGTCCACTGCAAAAATGGCCTTCGTTCGCCGCGAGAGGCGCGCCCGAACGGACTCCGGATCGAGGTTCAGCGTGTCCTCGGTCACGTCCGCGAATACCGGTATCGCCCCGGTGTAGAGAATGCTGTTTGCGGTCGCGCAGAACGTCATCGGCGAAGTGATCGCTTCGTCGCCGGGGCCGAGCTCAGCCGCGGCCGCCGCGCCGTGCAGGGCTGCCGTTCCGGAGCTGAAACTTACCGCGAACCGCGCCCCCACCCGGGCGGCAATCGCTTCTTCGAACTCTTGCACCACCGGACCGCAGGTAATCCAGTCCGAGCGCAATACGCTGACGACCGCGGCGATATCCTCCTCGTCGATGACCTGGTGGCCATACGGCAGGACGGTCTCACGCACGGGTCGGCCCCCGTTGATCGCCAGCGTCTCGGACGCTACTGGCACGCTTTCTCCAGTTCCTGCTCCGTGTACCACTCGCTGTTTGAATCGCTGGTATACCGGAACCCGTCCTCCAGCGGCTTGCCGCCAATCCAGTTCTCACCCCAGGATGCCGAGGCGGCGCGAATGACGTACATCGAATCCATCTCCACCGTATGGCGCGCCTCGTCTTCGGAAACCAGCACTTCATGGATCTTCTCGCCGGGTCGGACGCCGATAAAACGTACTCCGCAGTCCGGCGCGAGCACCCGGGCCAGATCTACCACTTTCATGCTTGGAATCTTGGGCACGAAGATTTCTCCGCCATGCATCTGCTCGACGCAGCTCCGAACAAACCGGACACCGTGTTCCAGCGTGATCCAGAAACGGGTCATGTTTGCGCTGGTCACGGTGACCGACCCCTGTTTTCTTTGTTCGCGGAACAGCGGCACCACGCTGCCCCGGCTGCCGACGACATTGCCGTAGCGGCACACCGCCAACCTGGTGCTCCGAGCCCCGGCATAGGCGTTCGCCTGAACCATCATCTTTTCCGCGCACAGCTTCGTCGCTCCGTAAAGATTCACCGGATTGACAGCCTTGTCGGTGCTGATCGCCAAGACCTTGCGGACTCCGTTATCAATAGCCGCGTCGATCACATTCTTGCTGCCGATTACATTGGTCAGCACCGCTTCGAAAGGATTGTATTCACACGCCGGAACCTGTTTCATGGCGGCCGCGTGGATCACCACATCGACGCCGTTGAAGGCCCGATATAGACGATCCTTATCGCGCACGTCGCCGATGAAATACCGTAGCGGCGAATCGCCGCTATCCGGGTACTTTTGCCGCATTTCGTGTTGTTTCAATTCATCCCGGCTGAACACGATCAGCCGCTTCGGATGGTGGTCGTTCAGCATGACCTCGACAAACTTCTTGCCGAACGAGCCCGTTCCGCCTGTAACCAATACGCTTAGATTAGACCAGTCCATAGTGCTTTTACCTCCGACGAACTACTTCTTCCATGCCCGTGCCGATCTGAATCGGAATAACGGTACCGTCTGGCATGGTCCACTCATAAGGAACCACCACCGGAACGGACCGCGGCGCCACCACATGCAGGTTATCGCCCAGGAATCCGAACTGGCGCAAATCACCCGAAACCACAAAGGACGCCACTTCCTGCGGCGGCACAATCGCCTGACCGTCGCTCGCCCGGACGGCGAGCACGATAGTGTAGTCCTGGGGAAGCAGACACAAAGAGCGAAACGTACACGTCAGGCGGCCGCGGCCTTTAAGGACCTCCGGTCTGTGTCCGTCGAGAATCATGTTGGCCGCGAAGCAGGTACCCCATAAGCTCTGAACCGTCATCCATACATACGGCCGGAATATCGGACGATCCGCCTGATAGTGAATCTCCACCGCCATGCTCTCGCCGGGAACGAAGTGCATGGTGCTTTCCCCGGCTTCGTTCTTCAACACGATCCGTTCGATCGTGAAGCCGAATTCGTGATTCAGGTGGGTAAACGAATTCTCCACCTGAATACTGGAATAGGCCCGCACGACATCGTCCACGTGCCCGTCCCGGCAGATGCGGCCCCCGTCCAGCCACACCGCGCGATGGCATAGTTCCCGGACCGCGCCCATGTTGTGGCTGACGAACAAGATCGTCCGGCCCTCGCGGGCCACACCTTCCATTCTTCCGATGCACTTTTTCTGAAACGCGGCGTCGCCCACCGCCAGAACTTCGTCCACCAGCAGGATTTCCGGCTCCAGGTGTGCGGCTACCGCGAAGGCGAGCCGGAGGTACATCCCGCTCGAATAGTGCTTCACGGGTACGTCGATAAATTTCTCGACCTCGGCGAACGCCACGATTTCATCGAACTTCCGCTCGATTTCAATCCGCTTCATGCCGAGGATCGCGCCATTCAGAAAGATGTTCTCCTGGCCCGTCAATTCCGGATGAAACCCCGTCCCCACTTCCAGCAGCGAGCCTACGCGGCCTGAAATCTCGGCGAATCCAGTACTGGGCTCCGTGATGCGGGAGAGCAGTTTTAGAAGCGTGCTCTTCCCCGCGCCATTGCGTCCAATCACCCCGACGATTTCACCCTGGTTCACCGACAGGTTCAGGTCCCGCAGGGCCCAGATGGTCTCGCGAGTTTGACGCTTCTCCCCCCGCCGGAACATCGCCGGAATCCGCCGCCAACCTTGCGCCAAAGCCTCGCGAATCGTCTTATAACGCGCACTCCGCGCCCGGATCTGATAGCTCTTTCCGAGCCCTTCGGTACGAATCGCAGGAATTGGCATGATCGACTAGACTACGTCCGCGAAGGTCTTTTCCATCCGGCGGAAGTAAAACGCGCCGCCGACCAGCAGCAGCACCGCGGCACAGGAGGACGCAATCAGCATCGGTCCCGGTTCGTTGCGGCTTCCCAGAAGGGACCAGCGAAATCCTTCGATCACGCCAGCCATGGGATTAAGTCCGTAGAGTGTTCGCCACGGCTCCGGAAGCAGGCTGCTGGGATAAGCGATGGGTGTTGCGTACATCCAGAACTGCGTCAGGAACGGAACCGCATAGCGGACATCGCGATATTGCACGTTGAGGGCCGACAACCACAGGCCCACGGCTAATGAGGTGACCAATGCCAGCAAAACGAAAAAGGGAAGATACAGGATGTGCCGCGACGGAGTAACGTGATAATGGGCCATCATTACCAACAGCACGAGAAAAGCCAATACCATGTCCACCAAGCCGGCCAGGAGTGTGGCAAATGGGATCGTCAATCTCGGGAAATAGACCTTCGTGATTAGATTCGCACTGCCCACCAGGCTGCTGGATGACAGAGATATCCCGGTTGCAAAAAAGGTCCAAGGCACCAGTGCCGTGAAGCTGAATAGCGGGTAAGGAATCCCGTCTGACGGAACCTTCGCGAGCCGCCCGAAAAACAGACTGAACACCAGCATGGTGAAAAATGGCTGGATGATCGCCCACGCCGCCCCCAGCGCGGTCTGTTTGTATCGGACCTTAACGTCTCTCCACGTCAGGAAATACAGCAACTCCCGGTAAACCCACAGTTCACGCAGCTGGAGCGACACCCACCCTTTCGACGGCTCTATGCGCAGCAGAGGAATATGGGCTGCCGCCGGTTGTGGAGAAGGGCTGGTCAATCTGTGCTTACCTCTCGCGCCCATTCGCGGTTGTGCTGATACCATGACACGAGCCGCTCGATCCCATCCTCGATCCGAACCGTTGGAACCCACCCGAGCCGCTCGCGGGCGAGCGAATTGTCGGCCCACGTATCGCGAACATCAGCGGAATGAGCTGGCCGGAATTCCAGGACCGCGGCACGGTCCAGGCACTTCTCCATAATCCGGATCGAATCCATCAAGGCGACCGGGCGGTCGCATCCGAGATTGAGCGTATTGGCGCCCGTCAGCCGCAGGGATGCGACTACGCCTCCGGCGATGTCGTCGATATATGTGAAATCGCGGGATTGTGAACCATCCCCAAACACCACCAGCGGGCGCCCTTCTGCAATGCGCTGGGTGAACCGGAAGGGACTCATGTCCGGCCGGCCGGCCGGCCCGTACACGGTAAAGAAGCGCAGGGAGGTCGTGTGCAGACCATACAGATGGTGGTAGGAGTAGGCCATGAGCTCCGCGGCTTTTTTGGACGCCGCATAGGGCGACAGCGGCTGCGTGGTATCGCTCGCCTCCCGGCAGGGAAGCTCGGTAGCCGATCCGTAGACGCTCGAACTGGACGCCAGAATAAACCGCGGAATCTCCCGCCCCCGGCACATTTCCAGCATATTCACGGTCCCGATGACGTTCGTGCTGGTATATGCCCACGGATCTTCGAGACTCTGCCGCACGCCGGCCCGCGCCGCCAGGTGCATCACCGCGTCGAGTTTCAGATGACGCGCCCGCTCACGCACGGCGCCGCAGTTGGATATGTCCACACGCTCGAATTCAAACTCAGCGCGCCGCAAAAGATGGTCCAGCCGCCACTGCTTCAGCCGCACGTCGTAGGCATCGTTGAGATTGTCCCAACCGAGCACCGAATATCCGTCGTCCAACAACTTCTCTGCAACTCTCGACCCAATGAATCCTGCACAACCCGTAACCAGGATGCGGCTCACAGTGACCTTTTCTCGGTTCGCTCGACCGCATACATGCTGTAGTAAGACGCGCCGTACTCGTCCGACGCGCGAGGATCCCAATCGTTCAGGATCAGCCCTAGAACCGGCGCACCATCTTCAGCCAGTTTCTGAACCGTCGCGAGCGAT